>NZ_BAAHXI010000026.1:0-48820 GCF_054656955.1 Deferrisoma palaeochoriense | reverse complement strand
AATCTCCTTGCGCGCCTCTATTGGCGCCGGGTTAATAACGATGGTGGGAGCGATGGGCCAGGTCGGAAACTACCGGATCGCGGGCCGCATCGGCCAGGGCGGCATGGCCACGGTGTACAAGGGGATCCAGGCGTCCCTGGACCGCCCCGTGGCCATCAAGGTGATCTCCAAGAACCTGGCCGAGGACCCGGAGCTCCGGGAGCGGTTCCTGCGGGAGTCGCACATCATCGCGCGGCTCGCCCACCCCAACATCATCCACGTGATCGACCGGGGCATCACCCGGGACGGCCGGCCGTTTTTCGTGATGGAGTACGTGGAGGGCACCGACCTCGCCCGGTGGATCCGGGAAGGGGGGCTCGACACGAACCGCCGGCTCGACCTCATGACCCAGGTGTGCAAGGCGCTCGCCTACGCCCACAAAAACGGGGTGGTGCACCGCGACATCAAGCCCGGGAACATCCTGGTGGACCTGGACGGCAACGCCCGGGTGCTCGACTTCGGTATCGCCCAGTTCGCCGACGAGGCGCTCGGGGGCGATGCCACCGGGGCCGGGGTCGTCATGGGCACGCTCGCCTACATGTCCCCCGAGCAGCGGGTGGACAGCCGGGCCGTGACCCCGGCGAGCGACATCTACTCCCTGGGCGTGGTGCTCTACGAACTTTTCGCGGGCGAAAAGCCCGGCGACCCCTACCGCCCCCTGCGGGAGCGCGACCCCACGGTGCCCCCGGGGCTCGACGACCTGGTGCGCGAGTGCCTCGACCCCGACCCGGCCAGGCGCCCGCCGTCGGCCGACGCGGTGCGCGACCGGCTCCTGCAGATGCTCCGGGGCGCCCACCTGGCCGGGGACCAGCGCCGCAGGGCCGGGGAGGGGCTTGCGCGCATCGAGGACAAGTTCGCGCTCCTCGACGTCTTGAAGGAGGACCGGTTTGGCGCGGTCTACCTCTATGAGGACCGGGTGGACCACAAGCTCCTCGTGATCAAGCGCAAACCGGCCGCGAGCCAGGGCTACACGGACGCCCGTCTCCTCACCACGCTGCGTCACCCCAACATCGCCGGGATCCTGGGGACCTCCCGCAACGAGCAGTTCTACATCGTGGTGATGGAGTACCTGAGCGGCGGGTCGCTCCGGGACCGCCTGGTGCGGCCGCTGCCCTGGCCCGAAGCGGTCCGGATCGCCCGCGGGATCCTCCAGGGCCTGGCGTTCGCCCACCGGAACCGCATCGTCCACGGGAACCTCCGGCCCTCCAACGTGCTCTTCGGCGAACGGGGCGAGGTGAAGCTCACCGATTTCGGCCTGGACGAGCACTACGGCGACCCCTCGGGCCCCCCCAACTGGTACGGCATCCGGGGGGAGCCCCGGTCGCCCCGGGCGGACCTGTTCGCGGTGGGGGTGATGCTCTACGAGATGCTGGCCGGCGCGCGGCCCCGGTGGGAGGCCGGCGGGTTGGTGGAAGCCGAGCCGGTGCAAAGCGCGCCCGCGCTCCTGCGCGAACTGGTGCGCTCGTGCCTGGCCCTCGCCCCGGACGGCCGGCCCGAAAGCGCCGACGCCGCCCTGGAGGTTCTGGACCGGGTCGAGGGCGGGGGCCCCACCGACCTCGAGGACGACGCGCCGACGTTGGTGTTGCCGGCGGACGATCCCGGGGCGCCGGAGCCGCGGGGGAGGAGGGCTGGCGGCGCCTGGGCCCGCCGGGCCGGGTGGGGGCTTGCCCTGGCGGCGTCCGGGGCCGCCGGCTACTGGGCCCACGCGCTCGTGTCGGGCACCGCGCCCCCGGCCGTGCAGTCGCTCTACGACACCACCGTGGCCTGGGCCAAAGGCGTGCTCGGGGGGTAGGCGAGGGGAGGCGGCGCCTACCCCTTCGCTTCGGGCCGAAGGCCCAGAAGAACTGACGTTGCGGCGCGGAAGCCGCTCCCACGGGGTGGGGCGGGCGCGGAGGCTTGAATCACCAAGGTTTTTAGCGTCCTAGCCTCCTAGCTTCCCAGCCTCCCAGCTGTTGCAAGGAGCTTCGCCATGCAATGGAGCGTGAAGATCGCCGACCGGGAGGTGGCCCGGTTCGAGGTGCCCGACGGGGCAAGCGTGGTCCTCGGCCGGGGGGCCGACGCGGACGTGCGCCTCGACAACCCGGCCGTGTCGCGCCGGCACTGCCGGATCTCGGTCGCGGGCGAAACCGTGCGGCTGGAGGACCTGGGCAGCCAAAACGGCACCTTCGTGGGCGAAGCCCGGGTTGAGGGGGAGGTGGCGCTCCCGCCCGGCCAGGGGTTCCGGGTGGCCAAGTTCGCGGTGGAACCCGTCGTGGCCGGCGCGGCGGCCCCGGCCCGGGACCTGGACGCCACGGTGGTGCTCGATGCCCGGCCCGCTCGGCCGGCGAGCCGACGGCGGCTCGTCCTCGTGGGGGGGCGGGCCGAACCGGGGGAGCTGGACCTCGCCGGCCGGGGGGTGGTCCGGGTGGGGAAGGGGCCCGACTGCGAGGTGCGCCTGCGGGGGTTCGGGCTCGGCCGGGTGCAGTTCAGCCTGCTGGCCTCGGGCGAGGGGCACGTGCTCACCCCCAAGGGCGGCTGGCGGGCCACCCGGGTCCGGGGGGCGAAGGCCTCCGGGCCCACCCCGCTCGCCCCGGGGGACGAGATCGCGGCCGGCCCCGTCCGGTTCCGGTACGAGTAGTCCCGGTGTGGAACCCATTTCGCCGGAAGCCGGAAACGGCCTGGACCGCGGCCGGCCGCACCCACCCGGGCCTCGTCCGGGCCCGGAACGAGGACGCCTTTCGGGTCCTGGAGCGGCCCGCGGCCTGGGTGGTGGCCGACGGCATGGGCGGCCACGCCGCCGGCGACCGCGCGGCCCGGTTGGCCGTGGACGTCGTGGCGGGCCGGCTCTCGGCGGCGGGGCATCCCGGCGCCGAAGACCTCGTGGCCGCCGTGGAGGAGGCCCACCGGGCCGTGGGCCGGGACGCCGCCTCCCATCCCTCGCGGACCGGCATGGGATGCACCCTGGTGGCCGCCCTGGCCGAGGGCGGGCGGGTGCACGTGGTGCACGTGGGGGACGCCCGGTGCTACCGGTGGGACGGGGAGCGCCTCGCGCGGGTCACCCGCGACCATTCGGCCGCGGTGGAGTGGGGATTCGCCGGCGCAGGGCTTCGGAACGTGGTCACCCGGGCCGTGGGGGTGGCCCTGGACGAGGGGCCGGAGTACACCCCGGTGGACGTGGCGCCGGGGCAGGGGCTGCTCCTGTGCTCCGACGGGCTTTGGGGCCCAGTGCCGGCCGGGGTGATGGAGGAGGTGATGGGGGAGGCGGCCGACCCGGCGGAGGCCTGCGAGCGCCTCGTGGCCGAGGCCCTGGGCCGCGGCGCCCCCGACAACGTGACCGCGGTGGTGGCCCTGCGGAAGGCGTGAGAGAACTCGGCCACGGATTTACGAATACCTTCGAAGTAACTTCGGTCGTCGGTCGCCGGTCTCGCGGTCTTCGGTCCCGTGGTCCAGACGGCCGCGGTGCACCGTGTGGCCGAGGCGGAAGTTATTGTTTTGCAAACAGGCCGCGCCCCGCGGCCTACGGACCTTCAACAGTATTGCCGGGGGGCGGGTGGGGGACTGGTTCCGGCCGGGCGCGAGTGCGGCACCCGATCGCCGCGCCTTTCCATGCCGTTGTCGGCTCGGCAGGCCGGGGCGGCGGTGACGGACGTTCCGCATCTTTCAAAGCGATCCGAGCGTGGTGATGGCGCGGCGAGGTAAGGGGCCGCACCCGGCTCTCCACCAGCCCCCCACCCGCGGGTTTCCCTTGCAACGCCCGGGATCTGACAACATTTTCGTTGGTCTTAGTACACAGATGGACACAGATTTCGGGAGAGGCCGTCCCGGATCGATTCGTGTCAGTTCCTAGCCGGAAATGTTTCCCCGGGGATGGCCAGGGAGAGCGAACCCGTTGCCACCCCTTTGCCGCTCCTCAGGGTTCCCCGTCGAAACATCTGTGCAAATCTGTGTTCCTCTGTGGCCAAAACCTTACCCCGCCATCTCCACCCGCACGCGGAGTTTCGTGTTCCCGATCCGGACCACGTCCCCCTCGCCCACGAACTCGGCCGTGGCCGCGCGGTCGTTCACGAAGGTGCCGTTGGTGCTCCCCAGGTCCTTCACGATCACCCGGTCCTTCACCCGTTCGATCTCCAGGTGGATCCGGCTCACAAGGGGGTCGTTCACCCGGACCGTGGCGTCGCCCCGGCCCACCGTGATCCGGGTGTCGTCGAAGGTGTGGGTGGAGCGTCGGCCGTCCTGGGGTTCCACCTCCACGACGAGGCGGTAAGCGGCCCGGGGCATGCCCATCTGGGCCAGGTCGCTCACGTGGTGGTACACGGTGCCGTCCGGGGTCGGTTCCGGAGGGGGCGGGGGGACCGCCGGGGGTCGCTCGTGGAGGTGGTCCTGCACCACGGAAACCTCGCCGCAGCGCTTGCAGCGGTAGCGCACGGGCTGCTTCGGCAGCTTGGCCGGGTCGACCTTGAGGGCCGCCCGGCAGGAAGGACACACGAACACGAGCGCCATCCGCGCCCTCCCGGGGTCACCCAGCCTCCCGCGCCTTGGCGAGGGCGAGCGCCCGCTCGATCCGCTCCAGGGCCCACTCGCGGCCCACGAGCACCAGGGTCTCGAAGATGCCCGGGCTCACGGTGGTGCCGGTCACGGCCACCCGGAGGGGCTGGGCGGCCTTGCCCATCTTGAGCCCGTGTTTGCCCTCCACCACCTCCACGAAGGCCCGCTCCAGGGGTTCCAGGTCCCACTCGTCCACCGCCCGGAACGCCTCGAGGAGATCGGAGAGCACGGGGACGATCGAGGCCTTGAGGTGCTTCTTGGCGGCGTCGGGCTCGATCTCGATCTCGCGCACGAAGTAGGGCGTGGCCTTCTCGGCGAACTCCGCGAGCGTTTTGCACCGGGGCCGGAACGCTTCCACCAGCACCTCGAGCTTCTTGCGGTCCGAGGTATCCCAGCCGCGCTTCTCGAGGAACGGCCGCACCCGTTCCACCAGCCGGTCTTGGGGGCACTCCTTGATGTAGTGGGCGTTGAGCCACAGGAGCTTCTCCTCGTTGAAGATGCTCGCCGAGCGCCCCACGCCGTCGAGGTCGAAGAGCTCGATGAGCTCCTGGAGCGAGAAGATCTCCTGGTCACCGTGGGACCACCCCAGGCGCGCCAGGAAGTTCACCAGGGCCTCGGGCAGGAACCCGGCCTCCCGGTACGCCTCCACACTGGTGGCCCCGTGGCGTTTGGAGAGCCGCTTCTTGTCCGGGCCGAGGATCATGGGCACGTGGGCGAACTTCGGCAGCGGGTAGCCCAGGGCGTGGTAGAGCTGGATCTGGCGGGGCGTGTTGTTCAGATGGTCGTCGCCCCGGATCACGTGCGTGATGCCCATCAGGGCGTCGTCCACCACCACCACGAAGTTGTAGGTGGGCGAGCCGTCGGTCCGCAGGATCACGAGGTCGTCGAGTTCCTCGTTGTCGTAGGTCACCTCGCCCCGCAGGAGGTCGGGCACCGTGGTGGTGCCCCCCTGGGGCGCCTTGAACCGGACCACGTGGGGTTTCGACGGGTCCACGTCGGTGCGCGCCCGGCAGGTGCCGTCGTACTTGGGCTTGCGCCCCTCGGCCAGGGCCTTCTGGCGCTTCGCCTCCACCACCTCGGGCGGGCAGTCGCAGCGGTAGGCCTTGCCCTCCCGCAGGAGCTTCTCCACGTGCTCCAGGTAGAGTTCCGTGCGCTGGCTCTGGAAGTACGGGCCCTCGTCCCACTCGAGGCCGAGCCACCGCATGGAGTCGAGGATCGCCCGGGTGCTCTTCTCGGTGGACCGCTCCCGGTCGGTGTCCTCGATCCGCAGCACGAAGGTGCCGCCGTGGTGGCGGGCGTAGAGGAAGTTGAACAGCGCGGTGCGGGCGCCGCCCACGTGCAGGTAACCGGTGGGGCTCGGCGCGAAACGAGTCCGTACACCCGACATGGGGGTCTCCTTGTTCGGGCTTCGCGCTGGAAGGCGGGGAGGCTCGAAGGCTAGGAAGCTTGGAAGCTGGGAGCCCGTTCCCCCACCGTTCCGGCGGATGGGGTTGCGTCTTCTTGTCCTGGGAAGCGGAGTTGTCGTGCGCCCGGACGGAGCGCGTGGAACCCCGGCGCGTGAACCTACAAACAACGTCGGGCCTGCTCACGGGCAGGCCCGGCGGGATCAGGCCACAAGGATGCCGGCGTAGCCCACCACCCGGCGGTAATCGCCGCTCGCGTCGCCCGAGGTGGCGTACCGGACGAGCTCGGCCCCCCGGGCCCCGAGCCGGCGCGCGGCCACCAGCATGGCGGCGGTGGGCACGATGCCGCACATTGTAATCCCATGGCGTTTCGCAGTGTCAAGGAGCCCCCGGGGATCGAGCTCCAAGACCCGCTCGATGGCGAGCTTGTCCTTGGCCCGGGCCACGTCGTCGGGCTCGTAATGGCTCATGTCGCTCGATGCGACCAGGAGCACGGGCTCTCCCCACCCGGCGAGCGTGTCCGCAAGGGCGTTTCCCACCTCGGCGATCTCGCCGAAGGACCGAAGCGCCAGGCAGATCGGCACGATCCGAAGGCCCGGCCGCTTCACCTGGAGGAACGGGAGCTGGACCTCCAGGGAGTGCTCGTGCACGTGGGCGAGGGTGTCTTCCTGCAGGATGGGGCAGGCTGCCAAAAGCGCCTCGGCCAGGTCCTCGGCCACCGGCACGGTGCCGAGCGGAGTCGCCCACCCGCCCCGGGCCCAGACCGCGGCTTCGGCGCCGAGCCCCGTGTGGTTGGGCCCCAGGAGCACGACCGTCTCGGGGATGTGCACGGCGCCCAGGGTCGCGCCCGCCACCGCCCCGGAATAGACGTACCCGGCGTGGGGCGACACCACGCCCAGCGCGGGCCGTTCCGGGCCCGCGCCGAGCGCCCGAACCACGAACTCCCGGAGGGCCACGGGGTCTCCGGGATAGAACTGTCCGGCGACAACGGGTTTTCGAATCATGGCGCACTCCGTGTCAGGGGTCGGAATTCGGAGGACAGAAGACAGGGAAAACCGGCGCCCCTCGGGTTCCCTCTCCCCCCACGGGGGGAGAGGGCCGAGGTGAGGGGGGGCCACCACGCCGCCCAGAACCTCGCCTCCCGGGACCCCAAAGCGCGGCACCCGATCGCCAGCGCTTGTGGTGGGCCCTTCATCCCCCTCCCCCCTACCCCCCTCCCACCAGAGGAGGGGGGACTGCAACGCCGTTCCGGGCTGCCCTCTGTCTCCCTCTCCCCCCACGGGGGGAGAGGGCCGGGGTGAGGGGGGGCACAATCTCCCCCAGCCTCCTAACCTCCCAGTTTTTCCGCCTCGTCCAGTTCCGCGAAGAACCGTTCCAGGTCGTCCACGGTGTTGTAGAAATGGGGCGACACCCGAAGCCCCGGGCCCCGGGCGGCCACGAACACGCCCCGGTCGTGGAGCGTCTCGGCCAGTTCGGCCGCCGGCCGCCGCGGCACGAAGGTCAGGATACCGCTTCGCTCGCCGGACGCCAGGGGCGAGGCGATCGTGTATCCCCGCTCCCGGAGCCCCTCGATCAGGCGATCGGTGAGCTCCCGCACCCGGTCCCACACCCGTTCGATCCCGACCTCCAGCAAGAGGTCCACCGCCGCGCTCAGGCCGTGCACCGCGATGGTGCTCGGGCTTCCCGCCTCGAACCGGGCCGCGTCGGGCCGCAGCTCGAACCGGATCCGGTCGAAAGCGAGCGGGTCGGCCACCGAGTTCCAGCCCACCTCGACCGGGTGCAGGAGGTTCAGGGCCTCGTCCGAGAGGTACAGGATCCCGATCCCCTCGGGCCCGCAGAGCCACTTGTGGGCGTCGGCCGCGAGCGCGTGGACGCCGAGGCGTTGGGGCTCCAGGGGCAGGCACCCCAGGGCCTGGATCGCGTCCACGAACAGGAACACCCCCCGCTCCCGGCAGATCTCCCCCAGGGCGGCCAGGTCGTTTCGGAACCCGGTGCCGTACTCCACGGCCGATACCGCGAGCACCCGAACCCCGGGTTCGTCCAGGGCCTTTTGATAGTCGTCCAGTTCGAGGCGGCCGCCCCGCTCGGGAACCCGAATCACGCGGACGCCCCTCCGCGCTAGGTTCATCCAGGGGTACACGTTGGTCGGGAACTCCCCCTCGGGCACCACCGCGGCCTCGCCGGGCTTCCAGGGAAACCCCTCGGCCACGAAGGAGACCCCCTCCGAGGTGTTCTTGACGAACGCCACGTTCCCGGGGCGCACCCCGAGGAGCCGGGCCGCGGACTCCCGGGCCCGCCGGAGTCCGGCCAGGAGCCGCCCGTAGCGAAACGCGCCCCACACGGTGCACTCCCGGGTTGCGGCCCCCACCGCCTCGGCGACCCGGGTCGAGAGGGGGGCGACGCCCGCGTGGTTGAGGTACGTGACCCGGTCCGCTACCGGGAACCAGGAACGCCAAAGTGTCTCCACGGTGCGTCTCCTTTCCTCGGGGGCGAGCGACCCCGAAAACGTAAACGGCCCTGGCCGGTTTGGCCAGGGCCCGTGGCGCCGGTGGCGCGGTGCGGGGCTACGAGGGCTCCTGCTTGAGCTTCTCGATCGCCTCCTGGATGAGCCGCTCGGCAAGCTGGGGCACCACCTCCCACACCACCTTTTCGACCGTGGCCTGGACGAGCGGGGTGAGGGCCTCGGCCGACAGGCTCCGCTCCAGGGCCGCGCGGACCGTGGACTCGATGGCCGGGGCGAGATCCGCGGCGGCCGCCGCCGGTGTCGCCGGTTCCTCCACCCCCTCGTCCCAGTCGGCCCGGTGGGGCGGGGTTTGGCCGGGCTCCTCCCAGCCGGTGGCGCCTTCCTCGTAGGCCTCGGGCGTCTCGGGGAAAGTGGCGGCCGCAGCGGCGGCCGGCTCCTCCGGCACCTCGTCGGAGAGGGGTTCTTCCGGGAGGGCGGCGGCCTCTTCGGGGGGCGGCGCGCCCGCACCCGGCGCACTCCCGAGGGGCTCGCCGGGTTCCTCCGGGGCCCCCGGTTCGCCGGCGGGGGGGGCCTCCTCCTCAGGGGCGGCCCAGGGGCCCTCCCCCAGGTCGAGGTCCTCCCCCGCGGGCTCGGCGGCGGGAGCCTCGGCGGGCTCGTCCGCGATCGAGGCGAGGAGGTCGCCGATGTCCTCGTCGTCCCCCTCGACGGGGGCGGCCGCGGGTTCCGCGGGCTCCTCGCCGATCGAGGCCAGGAGATCCCCGATCTCGTCCTCCGCCTCGCCCGCCCCGGCCGGGGCAGCCGCTTCGAGGTCCACCGGCTGTCCGGCGTCCTCCCCGTGGCCCAGATCGGCCTCGAACGACAGGAGGTCGTCGAGGCCCAGTTCCGGCTCCTCCTCCCCGGGCGGCGGCACCTCGATCGGCTCCAGGTCCTCCAGGAGCTCGAACTCCGAGAGGTCGTCCTCGTCCGAGAGGTCGATGATCTCCACCTCATCGCCCGCCGGAGCCGGAGCGGCCCCGGCCGGACGCTTCTCGTCGGCCTCGGCCGTGAGGTCCAGTTCCAGGTTGTCCATGCCGAAGCTTTGCATTTCCACGGCCTCCTGGAGTGCCCCGAGGAGTTCCTCGGAGGAGAAGGGTTTCGCGAGGATCGCGATGGCGCCGGCGGCCTTGGCCGCGGCCGGGGCCACCCGGGCCCCCATCAGCACCACGGGCGCCCGGGCCGCTGCCGGGTGCTCTCGCAGCCTGCGACACAGGCCCAAGCCGTCACCTTCGCCCAGATCGGCGTCGCACAGGACCACGTCGGGGGAGGCCTCGCCGAGCGCGGCCAAGGCTTCTTCCTCCCCCGCCGCCTCGACCACGTCCCACGGTTCCCCCGCCAGGGCCAGGCGCACGGCCTCCCGGATCGTGGGGCTGTCGTCCACCACCAGCACGGTCTTGGGCATGACGTCTCCCTTGGCGGTTCTCCCTACGTTTCGGCCGTCTTACGAAAAACTGAAGCGAAGTCGGTCACCGGTCTCCGGCGCTCGGTGCGCCGGCGGGGCGAGGGGAGCTCGAGCCGGCCGTCGACCGGGCCGCCGTCCCTAAATCACCTTCCAGGGCTGGGGCATGAAGATCCGCTCGTAGAGCAGGATCGCGTACCGGTCGGTCATGCCCGCGACGAAGTCGGCCGCGAGGTCCTCGATTTTCTCCCCGGGGATCGGCTGGGCCAGGGTCTCCAGGAACCAGTCGGGGTTCGCCACGAAGTGGCCGTAGAGCTCCTCCAGGATCTTTTTCGCCTTGACGAAATCGCCGTGGACCGTCGGGTTTTCATACACCCGCTCGTACAGGAACTCCCGCAGCTCCAAGGCCGCGGCGTGGACCTCCTCGCCCAGGGCGATGGCCTCCCAGCCGCGCCGCATGGTCTCGGCCACGGCGTCCCGGACCATCCGGTCGATCCGCTGCCCGTGGGTCTCCCCCAGCACGGCCCGCACCCGGGCCGGAATCTCCTCGCGGCGGATCACCCCGGCCCGCAGGGCGTCGTCCACGTCGTGGTTGAGGTAGGCGATGAGGTCGGCCACCCGCACCACCTGGGCCTCCAGGCTCACCCCCGTGGCCAGGATCTCCCCGCGACCCTTGGAATGGTGGAGGATGCCCTCGCGCACCTCGTGGGTGAGGTTGAGCCCCCGGCCGCCCCGTTCCAGCAGATCGACGACCCGCAGGCTCTGGACGGCGTGGTGGAACCCCCCGGGCCGGAGTTCCCGGAGCACGGTTTCCCCGGCGTGGCCGAAGGGGGTGTGCCCGAGGTCGTGGCCCAGGGCGATGGCCTCGACCAGCGCCTCGTTGAGCCGCAAGGCCCGGGCGATCGTGCGGGCGATCTGGCTCACCTCGAGGGTGTGGGTGAGCCGGGTGCGGTAGTGGTCGCCCGCCGGGGCCAGGAACACCTGGGTCTTGTGCTTGAGCCGGCGGAAGGCCTTGGAGTGGAGGATCCGGTCCCGGTCGTGCTGGAAGCAGGGCCGGATGTCGCAGGGTTCCTCGGGCCGCGCCCGCCCCCGCGAACGGGCCGACCGGGCCGCCCGCGGATGGAGCTCCCGGTCCTCCGCCGCCTCCAACATCTCGCGCACGCAACCGTCCACGCCGTCCCTCCTCGCCCCCGCCAGGGTAGCGCAAGCGACGGCCGGGGGCCAAGGACTGGCGGCGGGGCCTGGGGGCAAGGTAAGGTTCGGTGGGGGTCGTGCCGATCCGTGCCGAGACGGGGCGGGTGCGGCCCCCAAGGAGACCCCAATGGCGAAACGCGCAACGATCGGATGCCTCCTCCTGTGCGCGGGAATGCTCGCCGGCTTGGCCGGGGAGGGATGGGCCGCCCGGTGCGGCACGGGGGTGAGGGACCGCGGCCCCCAGGTGCGGTTTGCGCCGCTTCCTCGGCGGGCCGCGCTGCGGGAGGTTGCCCCGGTCGACACGGCTGGGGCCCATGTGTTGACCACGGAGCATTTCCGGGTCTTGTGGGGCGACGGCTACGACGCGAGTGACACAGACTGGGGCGATAGCAACGGTGACGGCAAGCCCGACTGGGTCGGCGAGTGGGCCGATGCCCTGGAAGACGCCTACGACACCCTGGTGGGGCTGGGGTTCCCGGCACCCTACGGCTCCGACCGCTACTACATCGACGTGTACGTGGGGAACACGGGGGTGGTGGTCGAGGGAACCCCGGTGCTTTTGGATTCCTCGTACTATGCCTACACCGAAATCGACACCGATTTCGGTGTGGCTTACATGGTGGTGAACGACGACTTCTCCGCCCACACCCATGATGAGGCGGCCGTCCTGCGGGCCACCGCAGCCCACGAGCTGTTCCACGCCGTCCAGCGGTCCCTGGGGTACCCGTGGGACGACGAGGCGGCGGTGCCGGATTCGCGCTGGCGGAAGGAGGGGTGGTGGTTCGAGGCCACGGCCACCTGGATGGAGGAGGTCGTCACCCCGGACGTGGACGACTACGTGACCTACGTAAAGGAGTTCCTCTCCCACCCCGAGGAACCCCTGAACAGCCAGGACGGGCTTCGGGAGTACGGGGCCGCGATCTTCCCCGGGTTCCTCTGGTTGCGCCATGGGGCCGACCTCTGGGTGGACGTGTTCAGCCGGGCCTACGAGGAAGGCCTCGAGGCCGTCCTGGACGAGGCGCTGGAGGCCCAGGCCGGGACCACGCTGGCCGACACGGTGGCCGCGTTCTGGAGCCTGGCCGCCCATCCGGAGGATTTCTGGCCGGACGGGGCGGAGTACCGGAGCACCGGGGTCCCCCGCCTGAGCCGCGACGCCGCAGTCCTGCCGCTCGACTACTCCACCGGCTTTTCGTCGGCCCCGGGCCGGTTCGGGGCCAACCTGTTCCGGTTGCCGGTCACCGGCACCAGCCTCACCGTGTTGTTCCAACCCACGTCTCCTGGCCAGGCCCGTCTGGCCGTTTCGCGCGAAGGCGACCCCTCGGCGGCCGTGACCGACCTTTCGGAGGGAACCCGGTCCGTCTCTGTGCCGGGGGGAGACGGCCCGGCGTACGTGGCCCTGGTCAACCTGGGAGAGGCGGGCCTGAACTATTCGGTTGCGTTCGAAGAGGGCGGCCAGGGCACGGTGTCGGACGCGACCGGCACGGGAAGTGGGGGCAACCAGGCCTCCGGAACCGGGGAGGGGACCGCCGGCACGGGGCCAGGTGCCGTGGCCGATGGGGCGTCGCCCACCACGGGCGGGTGCTTTTTGTCCTCGCTGGCCTGGTGAGGGGGGGCGGCCCGCCCTTGTTCCGGGGCACTTGAACGTCGAGGAAGATTTGGGTAGGTTCTCCTCCCGTAACGGGGGAATTCGGGAGGCCGGGATGGGGCCCATTGGGGTGGGCACAAATCCGGTTGCGTGGATCGCCTCGGCACCTAGGGGACTCGTGGGTCCCCTAGGGCCGGGGCTTTTTTCGTTCTGCCGCCCGGGTGGGCGGGAAGGAGGGATGCCATGAGGAAAGCTGGAATCGTCTTGGCGTGTGTGCTCCTTGGGCTCGCGGCGCCCGCCGCCTGGGCCGGGAAGGGGAGATCGAAGCCGCCGCCGGAGCCCGCCCCCGACTCGGTCCTCTCGGCTCACCTGGCCGAGGCCGACGGCACGACCGGGCAGGACACGAACGCCGGCGCGGGGGTGAAAACCGGCCACATCCAGGACGGCGCGGTCACCCAGGCGAAGCTGGGGGCCGACGTGCTGGACCGGTTCGCGGCCCTGGAGGCCGCGGTTTCGGCCCTTGAAGCCCAGAACGCCGCGCTCGCCGCACAGGTCTCGGCCCTCGAGGCCCAGAATGCCGAGTTGGCCGCCCGGGCCCAGGAGCTAGAAACCCAGGCGGCGGACCTTGCGGCCCGGCTGGCGTCGGTCGAGGCCAACCCGGTGCTCGCCCTGGGGCCGTACGTGCGGTTGGAGCCCGCCGAGTTGGACCTGCTCGCCGGACCCCATGTGGTGTTCGAGGGGGTGAACGTGCACATCCGAAGCGGTTCCGGCACAACCGACGCCGCGAACGGGCTGGGGAACCTCGTCGTGGGCTACAACGAGCCGGGCGGGTGGTTCCCGCCCGACCGGTTTGGCTCCCACAACCTCGTAGTGGGCAGGTTCCACTCGTATCCGGGCACCGGCGGGGTCGTGGCGGGTGAGGAGAACCGGGTAGCGGGGACCGCCGCCTCGGTGCTCGGCGGCATCCGGAACGCCGCGGACGGCCCGTACGCCGTGGTCGTCGGCGGGGAGGGGAATGTGGCAGGGGCCTGGGGATGGTGGGGCCCGGGCGGCCCGGTGGTGGTCGGCGGAATGAACAACCAGGCCAACGCTCCGGGGTCGGTTGTGGTATCCGGCGAGTCCAACACCGCCTCGGGGTACCTGTCCGCGGTTCTCGGCGGTACGTGGAACGATGCCTGGGGCGACCGGTCCGCGGTGGTGGGCGGCGCCGGGAACCGCGCCGAGGGGTGGGAGTCGGCCGTCCTGGGCGGCCAGGGCAACATCGCTGCCGGTCAGTCGTCCACCGTTTCGGGCGGCGAGGCCAACCAGGCCTGGGGGCCGAGCTCCACGGTGAGCGGCGGCTCCAGCAACCAGGCCCAGGGCGCCCGCTCCGCCGTGGGCGGCGGGGCCAGCCGCGTGGCTCCAGCCGACGACAACTGGGCCGCCGGGAGCCTGCTGGAGGCAAATTGACGGTTCACACGGGGCGGCTGCGAAGCCGCCCCGTTGCTTACAGGAAGCAACGGTGTGGGGAATGCGGACGCAATCGGAGGCACAAGCCCCGAGCGCTCGCCGCCGGAGCGGTTGACCCCCGGGAGGCCGGCTGGTAGACTCCCGCGCCAACCGGAAACCGGGGGCCCGTAGGAGCACCGATGTTGGACCCGTTGTACCCCGAACGACGAGGCGAAACCTTCTCCGCCCAGGCGAGAAGGTTTTTTTTTGAGTTCGGCCGGGGCCGGCCGCGCGTGGACAAGGGGTTCCGGTGGGCCGGAACCCGAGGTTCGCGCGTCCTAACCTCCTAGCGTCCCAGCCTCCCAGCGGAAGGATCCCATGCCCGAACCGTACCGCAGGGTGCTTCTGAACGCCGAGGCCGTGCGCCGCACGCTGGCCCGGATGGCCCTGGAGATCCTCGAGCGAAACCGAGGCACCCGGGATCTCGCCCTCGTGGGCATCGTGCGCCGGGGCGACCTTCTGGCCCGGCGGCTCGCCGAGCATATTCGGCGGGCCGAGGGGGTGGAGGTTCCCGTGGGCCGGCTCGACATCACCCTCTACCGCGACGATCTGGGCCGCAAGGGCGCGCCTCCGCCCCTGGGCCCCACGGACATCCCGTTCTCCCTGGACGACCGGGTGGTGGTGCTGGTGGACGACGTGCTCTACACGGGCCGCACCGTGCGGGCCGCGCTCGACGCCCTGGTGGACCTGGGCCGGCCCCGGGCGATCCAGCTCGCGGTGCTGGTGGACCGGGGCCACCGGGAGCTCCCGATCCAGCCCGATTACGTGGGCCACGTCGAGCCCACCCGACCCGAGGAGGAGATCGAGGTGCGGGTGGGCGACGACCCGGCCGACGACGCCGTGTTCCTGGTGGAGCCGGGGTGGGAGGAGGGGGAGGGGTGACCGTGGCGTTCGCGCGGAAGGATCTCGTGGCCATCGAGCCCCTGGCCCCCGAGGAGATCGTGCACATCCTCGACACGGCCGAGGGGTTCCTGGACGTCTCCCGCCGGGAGGTCAAGAAGGTGCCGGCGCTCCGGGGGAAGACCGTTGTCAACGGGTTCTTCGAGGCCTCGACCCGCACCCGACTCTCCTTCGAGATCGCCGAGAAGCGCCTCTCGGCCGACACGGTGAACTTCTCGGCCTCGACGAGTTCGGTCAAGAAGGGCGAGACGCTCCTCGACACCGTGAAGAACATCGAGGCCATGCGGCCCGACGCCGTGGTGATCCGCCACTCGGCCGCCGGGGCGGCCGAGTTCGTGGCCCGGCACCTCGCCTGCGCCGTGGTGAACGCGGGGGACGGCCGCCATGAGCACCCGACCCAGGCGCTCCTGGACCTCTTCACGATCCGAAAGCACAAGGGCCGGATCGAGGGCCTCACGGTGACGATCGTGGGCGACATTGCCAACTCCCGAGTGGCCCGCTCGAACATCCACGCGCTCACGAAGCTGGGGGCCCGGGTGCGGGTGTGCGGCCCGCCCACCATGCTCCCGCCCCAGGTGGAGCGGCTCGGGGTGGAGGCCTTCACCCGGGTGGCCGAGGCCGTGGCAGGGGCCGACGTGGTGATGGCCCTGCGGATCCAGAAGGAGCGCTTGGGCCGGGCCGTGTTCCCCTCGGACCGGGAGTACGCCCGGGTGTTCGGTTTGAACCCGCGGGTCATGGAGCGGGCCGCGGCCGACGCCATCGTGATGCACCCGGGGCCCATGAACCGGGGGGTCGAGATCGCCTCGGAGCTCGCCGACGGCCCCCGCTCGGTGATCCTGGAGCAGGTGGAGCACGGGGTGGCCGTGCGGATGGCGGTGCTCTATCTCCTCGTGGGGGGAGGGAGGTCGGAATGGACTTCGTGATCCGCGGGGGCCACGTGATCGACCCGGCGGCCGGGGTCGACGCCCCCCGCGACGTGGCCGTGGCCGACGGGAAGATCGCGGCCGTGGAGCCCTCCATCGACCCGGGCGGGGCCCCGGTGGTGGACGCCACGGGGCTTTGGGTGCTGCCGGGCCTCATCGACATCCACGTGCACCTGCGGGAGCCCGGCCAGGAGTACAAGGAGGACGTGGCCTCGGGCACCCGGGCCGCCGTGGCCGGGGGGGTCACGGCCGTGTGCGCCATGCCCAACACCCGGCCGGTGAACGACAACGCCGAGGTGACCCGCTACATCCTGGAGCGGGCCCGGCAGGGCGGGGTGTGCCGGGTGTACCCGGTGGGCGCGATCTCGAAGGGCCTCCGGGGCGAGGACCTGGCCGAGATCGGGGACCTGGCCGAGGCCGGGTGCGTGGCCGTGACCGACGACGGCCACCCCGTCTCCTCGAGCCTTCTCATGCGCCGGGCCCTGGAGTACGCCTCGGCCTTTGGGCTCACAGTGGTGAGCCACTGCGAGGACCTCGATCTCGCCGCCGGGGGGGCCATGAACGAGGGGCTCGCCTCGGCGTACCTGGGGCTTCCGGCCATCCCGGCCGAGGCCGAGGAGATCCAGGTGGCCCGGGATCTCCTGCTGGCCCGGCGCACGGGGGCGCGGCTCCACCTGGCGCACCTTTCGACCCGGGGGTCGATGAAGCTCCTCCGCTACGCCAAGCGCATGGGGCTTCGGGTGACCGGGGAGACGGCGCCCCACTACTTCACCCTGACCGAGGACGCGGTGCGGGGGTTCGACACGAACGCCAAGATGAACCCGCCCTTGCGGGAGATCGCCGACGTGGAGGCCGTGCAGAAGGCCCTGCGCCGGGGGGTGGTGGACGCCATCGCCACCGACCACGCCCCCCACGCCCCCGACGAGAAGGAGGTGGAGTTCGAGGCCGCCCCCAACGGGGTGATCGGGCTCGAGACGAGCCTCGGGGTGACCCTGCGACTCGTGCACCACGGGCTCCTGGACCGGGTGCGGGCCGTGGCCGCGCTCACCGTCGGGCCGGCCCGGGCCCTGGGGCTCCCGGGGGGGACGCTCGCCCCGGGGAGCCCGGCCGACATCGCGCTGGTGGACCCCGAGGCCCGGTGGACCGTGGATCCGGCGGCGTTCTTCTCGAAGTCCCGAAACTGCCCGTTCGCCGGCATGGAGCTCCGGGGCCGGGCCGTGGGCACCGTGGTGGGGGGAAGGTTCGTGTACTGGCAGGGCCGGATCACGGCCGAGAATCTCGATACCGCAGAGAGGCTTCCCGCATGAAAAAGGCGCTACTCGCCCTGGCCGACGGAACCGTGTTCCGGGGATGGTCCTTCGGGGCCGAGGGCACGACCGTCGGCGAGGTGGTGTTCAACACGAGCATGACCGGGTACCAGGAGGTCCTGAGCGACCCCTCCTACAAGGGCCAGATCGTGGCCATGACCTACCCGGAGATCGGGAACTACGGCGTGAACGAGGAGGACTACGAGTCCTACCGGATCCACGTCGAGGGGTTCATCGTCAAGGAGGCCTGGGAAACCCCGTCCAACTGGCGGGCGAAGAAGGGTCTGGGCGAGTTCCTGCGGGAGCAGGGGATCGTGGGGATCCAGGGGGTGGACACCCGGGCCGTGACCAAGCGGCTCCGGGAGGAGGGCTCCATGATGGGGGCCATCTCCACCGAGGTGCTCGACCCCGATGAGCTCGTGGACCGGGCCCGGGCCGCCCCGCCCATCGAGGGCCGAGACCTCGTGCGGGAGGTGACCTGCGCCGAGCCGTTCCGGTGGGAGCAGGGGGAGTGGCGGCCCGGCGAGGGGTACCGCACGCCCCGGTCCCCCGGCCGGTTCCGGGTGGTGGCCTACGACTTCGGGGTCAAATACAACATCCTCCGGCTCCTCACCGAGGTGGGGTGCGACGTGACCGTGGTGCCGGCCTCGACCCCGGCCCCCGAGGTGCTCGCCCGAAACCCCGACGGGGTGTTCCTTTCGAACGGGCCGGGCGACCCCCAGGGCGCGCCCTACGCGGTCGAGGCCGTGCGGGAGCTCCTGGGGAAGGTGCCGATCTTCGGGATCTGCCTGGGGAACCAGATCCTGGGGCTCGCCCTCGGGGGCACCACCCGCAAGCTCAAGTTCGGCCACCACGGCGCGAACCAGCCGGTCAAGGATCTCGCCACCGAGAAGGTGGAGATCACGAGCCAGAACCACAACTTCGTCGTGGACATGGAGAGCCTGAAGGCCTCCCCCCACGCCGACGCCATCGAGGTGACCCACCTGAACCTCAACGACCGCACGGTGGAGGGGATCCGGCACCGGGAGTACCCGGTGTTCAGCGTGCAGTACCACCCCGAGGCGAGCCCCGGCCCCCACGACGCCAAGTACCTCTTCCGCCGGTTCGTGGAGCTGATGGAGAAGGGGTAGGTTCGGTGACGGGTGACGGGTGACGCGTGACCCGCTTCCCCACGCTCCGGTCACCGGCTTGCGGACCCCGGTGCGGACACGAGACCCTTCTTCCCCGATTCCTGTCTTCTGAATTCTGATTCCTGGATTCTGCCATGCCCAAACGAACCGACATCGAGACGATTCTGATCATCGGCGCCGGGCCCATCGTGATCGGCCAGGCCTGCGAGTTCGACTACTCCGGGAGCCAGGCCTGCAAGGCCCTCAAGGAGGAGGGCTACCGGGTGGTCTTGCTCAATTCCAACCCGGCCACCATCATGACCGACCCCGAGATGGCCGACCGCACCTACGTGGAGCCCATCACCCCCGAGGTGGTGGAGAGGATCCTGGAGAAGGAGCGGCCCGACGCCCTCCTTCCCACCCTGGGCGGCCAGACCGGGCTCAACGTGGCCGTGGAGTGCGCGAAGCTCGGCATTCTCGACCGCCACGGGGTGGAGCTGATCGGCGCCAAGCTCCCCGCCATCGAGAAGGCCGAGGACCGGGCCCGGTTTAAGGAGGCCATGGAGCGGATCGGGCTCGACCTGCCCCGGTCGGGCTACGCCCACAGCTTGGCCGAGGCCCTGCGGATCGTGGACGAGATCGGGTTCCCGGCGATCCTCAGGCCCTCGTTCACCCTGGGCGGCGCCGGCGGGGGCATCGCCTACAACCGGGAGGAGTTCGAGCGCATGATCAAGTGGGGCCTCGAGCAGAGCCCCGTCAACGAGGTGCTCGTCGAGGAGTCGGTCCTGGGCTGGAAGGAGTACGAGCTCGAGGTGATGCGCGACGGCAAGGACAACGTCGTCATCATCTGCTCCATCGAGAACCTCGACCCCATGGGGGTGCACACCGGCGACTCCATCACCGTGGCCCCGGCCCAGACCCTCTCGGACAAGGAGTACCAGGTGATGCGCGACGCCGCCATCGCCGTGATCCGGGAGATCGGGGTGGACACCGGGGGCTCCAACATCCAGTTCGCCGTGGATCCCGAGACCGGTCGGATGGTGGTGATCGAGATGAACCCCCGGGTGAGCCGCTCGTCGGCCCTGGCGTCGAAGGCCACGGGGTTCCCCATCGCGAAGATCGCGGCCAAGCTCGCCGTGGGCTACACCCTGGACGAGATCCCCAACGACATCACCAAGGAAACCCCGGCCAGCTTCGAGCCCACCATCGACTACGTGGTCACCAAGATCCCCCGGTTCGACTTCGAGAAGTTCCCCAAGGCCGACGCGACCCTCACCACCCAGATGAAAAGCGTGGGCGAGGTGATGAGCATCGGCCGCACGTTCAAGGAGAGCCTCCAGAAGGCCGTGGCGAGCCTGGAGAAGGACATCCACGGCTTGCGTTCGCCCCTCAAAGACGCGGCCGCCCTTACGGAGGCCGAGATCCGCGAGCGGATTGCCGACCGCCTGCGGGTGCCCAACTGGGAGCGGCTCTGGTACGTGGCCGAGGCCTACCGCCGGGGGTTCACGCTCGAGGAGATCCACGATCTCACCCAGATCGACCCCTGGTTCCTTGAGAATCTCCGGCAGGTCGTGGAGTTCGAGGGGGAACTGCGCACCTACCGGAAATCCGCCGGCCGGGGCCGGCTCCCCGACGAGGTGCTCCGGGAGGCCAAGGAGTGGGGGTTCACCGACCGGCGGCTCGGAGACCTGCTGGAGGTGAGCGAGGCCGAGGTGCGTCGGTGGCGCGAGGAGGCCGGGATCCGGGCCGTGTTCAAGCGGGTGGACACCTGCGCGGCCGAGTTCGAGGCCCGCACCCCGTACCTCTACTCCACCTACGAGGTCGAGTGCGAGGCCGAGCCCACCCGCCGGAAGAAGATCATGATCCTGGGCGGGGGGCCGAACCGGATCGGCCAGGGCATCGAGTTCGACTACTGCTGCGTGCACGGGGTCATGGCGCTGCGGGAGGACGGGTACGAGACCATCATGGTCAACTGCAACCCGGAGACCGTGTCCACCGATTACGACACGGCCGACCGGCTCTACTTCGAGCCGCTGACCCTGGAGCACGTATTGAACATCGTGGCCACCGAGCGGCCCGACGGGGTGATCGTGCAGTTCGGCGGCCAGACCCCGCTCAAGCTGGCCCGGGCCCTGGAGGCCGCCGGGGTACCCATCATCGGCACGAGCCCCGACAAGATCGACCTGGCCGAGGACCGGGAGCGGTTCCAGAAGCTCCTCCACGAGCTCGGGCTCAAGCAGCCCGAAAACGGGATCGCCCGGAGCCCGGAGGAGGCCGAGGTCGTGGCCGCGGCCATCGGCTATCCCGTGGTGGTGCGGCCCAGCTACGTGTTGGGCGGTCGGGCCATGGAGATCGTGTACGACGAGCGAAGCCTCCGCCAGTACATGACCGAGGCCGTGGAGGCGAGCCCCGAGCACCCGGTCCTGATCGACAAGTTCCTCAAGGACGCGGTGGAGATCGACGTGGACGCCGTGGCCGACGGCCGGCGGGTGGTGGTGGCCGGGATCATGGAGCACATCGAGGAGGCCGGGGTCCATTCGGGGGACTCGGCCTGTTCGCTCCCGCCCTACAGCCTGGGGGCCGACCTCGTGGAGGAGATCCGGCGCCAGACCGAGGCCCTTGCCCTCGCCCTGGAGGTCAGGGGGCTCATGAACGTCCAGTTCGCGGTGCAGGACGGCACGATCTACGTGCTGGAGGTGAACCCCCGGGCGAGCCGCACCGTGCCCTTCGTGTCGAAGGCCACCGGGGTGCCCCTGGCGAAAATCGCGGCCCGGGTCATGGCCGGAAAGACCCTGGACGAGCTCGGGATCACCGAGGTGCCCGTTCCGCGCCACGTGAGCGTCAAGGAGGCCGTGTTCCCCTTCGTGAAGTTCCCGGGGGTGGACACGATCCTGTCGCCCGAGATGAAGAGCACCGGCGAGGTCATGGGCATCGACACCGATTTCGGCATGGCCTTCGCCAAGGCCCAGGTGGCCGCGGGCAACCGCCTGCCCCTTTCCGGCACGGTGTTCGTCTCGGTGCGGGACGACGATAAGCCGGCCGCGGCCCAGGTGGCACGGCGCCTGGTGGAGGAGGGATTCCGGATCATCGCCACCCGGGGCACGGCGGCGTTCCTCGAGGCCGAGGGGATCCCGGTGACGGTGGTCAAGAAGGTGCAGGAGGGCCGGCCCCACGTGGTGGACGTCATCGTGAACGGCGAGGTGGACCTCCTCGTCAACACGACCCAGGGCGCCAAGGCCATCGCCGACTCGTTCCATATCCGCCGGGCGGCCCTGGAGTACAACGTGCCCTACTTCACCACGATGGCCGGCGCCCGGGCCGCGGTCTCGGCCATCCGGAGCCTCCGGCGGGCCGAGTTCGGGGTGAAGCCGCTGCAGGAGTATTATTGCTAGGAGGCTGGGCGGCTAGGCGGCGAGGCGGCGGGAAGGCTAGAAGGCTAGACGCGCCGTCGGCGAGCACGCCGCCCGGTGACCGGTTTCGTGGCCGGGTGGCTCTAGCGATCCGGGAATGCTAGGTTCTTACGTCCTAACGTCCTAACGTACTAACGTCCTAGCGTCCTAGCGTCCCAGCGTCCTCACGTCCCCGCGCCCGAAGGGAGCGCCCCCGTGTCCCTGGATCTCACGAGTTTGCGAAAGGCGGTGACGGCCCTGGGCGAGGTCCTCGACCGGTGCGAGGACGAGGCGGTGACGTCCGGGCTCGATCCGGTCACGCGAAACGCCCTGCGGGCCGGGGCGATCCAGCATTTTGAGTTCACCTTCGAGCTGTGCTGGAAATTCATGCAGCGCTGGCTCCGCCGGAACGCGGAGGCCGAGGAGGCGGACCGGCCCAGGACCCGCAAGGACCTGTTTCGCATGGCGGCCCGCTGGGGGCTCATCGACGATCCGGTGCCGTGGTTTCGATACGCGGAGGCCCGAAACCTCACGTCCCACACGTACAACGAGGACGAGGCGGCACGGGTGTACGCCGTGGCCCGGGCGTTCCTCGACGACGCGCGGGATCTCCTCAACCGGTTGGAACGGGCCAATGATTGACCTGCCGGCCCCAGACCTGGAGGAGGTCCGCCGGCTCGTGGCCCGCCATCTCCCGGGCCGCGAGGTGCGGGTGTTCGGTTCCCGGGTCGAGGGGACGGCACGGCGGTTTTCGGACCTCGACCTGGCGGTCGTCGGGCCGGCATCGGACGAGGAGCTCGAGGCCTTGCGGGATGCGTTTTCCGCTTCGGACCTCCCGATCCAGGTGGATCTGGTCCGGTGGGAGGACCTCCCCGATGGGATCCGGGGCGCCATCGGCGGGCGGTTCGTCGTGCTCCAGGAGGCCGGGGCCCGGTGAGGATCGAGGAGCGGATCCAGCGGTTTCTGGCGTCGGGCGCTTTCGGGGTGATCGGCGCGTCCCGCGACCGGCGAAAGTACGGGAACAAGGTGCTGCGCTGCTACCGGCAGGCCGGCCGCCGGGTCGTTCCCGTGCACCCCCGGGAGGCAGAGATCGAAGGGCTTCCCTGCGTGGGTGCGGTGGCCGACCTGCCCCGGGAGGTCCAAAGCCTCTCGCTGGTCACGCCGCCCCAGGTCACCGAAGAGATCGTGGAGCAGGCGATCCGGGCCGGCATCCCAAACCTTTGGATGCAGCCCGGGGCCGAGAGCCCGGCGGCCGTGGCCCGGGCCGAGGCGGCCGGGCTCAACGTGATCGCCGACGGAAGCTGCGTGCTCGTGGTGCTCGGGTTTCGGGAGGACCCGGGTGGGTAGCCTGCGGGCACGGTGGGCCGGGGCCGCGCTCGCCGCGGCCCTCGTCGTTTCCGCGGGGGGCGCGCTCGCCGGCCCCCGGGAGCACCTGGAGGTGGGCCTCAAGGCCTACCGGGACGGGTTCCACGAGCTCGCCGCGAAGGAGCTCCGGGCCTACCTCGAGGCGAAACCCGACGACCCGGACCGGCGGGATCTCCTGGACCTCCTGTTCCGGGCCGAGGTGGCCCGCAAAAACCCCGAGGGGGCCCGCTGGGCCCTGGAGCGGCTCGTCGAGGCCGATGACCCCGAGGCCCGGTACTGGCTCGGGTGGCTCGCGTGGCGGGTGGGAAGGCCCGAGGAGGCCCGGGAACACCTCGGCCGGTACCTCGACGAGGGGGGCGGGGCCCATGCCGCCGACGCCTGGCTCCTGGCGGCGGCCGCGGCCGAGGCGCTGGGACACTGGCGGGACGCGGCCGAGATGTACCGGGCGTTTCTGGCCGGGGCCAAGGGGGACTCCCGCCGGGCTTCGGCCTGGCTCGGGCTCGTGGGGGCCCTGAGCAAAGAAGGCGCCCCCGGGGCCGTGGCGGCGGCCTGCCGGGAGTCCCTGGCCGATCCCGGGGTGCTCGAAGACCGGGAGGCGCGGCTTGCTATCGCCCGGGCCGGTGCGGCCGCTTCTCAGACGCCCGAGGACGCCGCGTTCTTCTGGGAACGGGTCGCTGAGTGGACCCCGGATCGGGAGGAGCGGGCCCGGG
This sequence comes from Deferrisoma palaeochoriense, assembly GCF_054656955.1. Lineage (NCBI taxonomy): Bacteria > Pseudomonadati > Thermodesulfobacteriota > Deferrisomatia > Deferrisomatales > Deferrisomataceae > Deferrisoma > Deferrisoma palaeochoriense. Next base: position 24,985 of record NZ_BAAHXI010000026.1, on the reverse strand, counting down.
CCCTTCTCGGGCTCGGCCGGGCGAGGGCCGAGGCGGGGAACCGGGACGGCGCCGGACGGGCCCTCGAGGGGTTTTTGCAGCTCGTCCCGAAGGGGGAGGAGGCGGTCTCGGCCCGGCTTCTCCTGGCCGATTTGGCCCGCGAGGCGAAGGATCTACGGGGTGCCCTGCGGCACCTGGAAGGGGCCCTCGCGGCGGGCGCCGAGGGGGCCCGCGCCCTGGAGATTCACCGGGCCGCCTTCGCCCTGGCAAAGCGGCTGGGAGACGGCGAATCCCTCCGGCGCCACGGCCGGGCGATCCTAGATCGGGGGGCGAAGGCCGTTCCCCGGGACGAACTCGACCGGGTGCGGTGGACGCTCGCCGACGACGCCCGGGCCCGGGGCCGGTGGCAGGAGGCCGTGGCGCTCTGGGACGGGATCGCCGAGGGATCCGCCCTCGGCCGCTCGGCCAGGGTGGAGGCGGCCCGCGCCCTGTTGGAGAACGGCAAACCCGGCGAGGCGCTTCGCCGGATCGAGCCCCTCCTCGGGGCACAGAGTACGCTCGACGAGTGGCTCCTGGCGCTCGCCGCGGCCGAGGCGGCCGGCGACGCGGCCCGGGCGGCGCGGTTCGCCGAGGCTGCCGCAGGGAAGGCCCCGCCGGGGGAGGCGCCGGCCCTCTTGGAGCGGGCCGCGGTCCACGCCGAGGCCTCCGGCGACGGGGAAAGGGCCCGGGTGTTGCGGGTCCGCTTGGCCCAGGCGTACCCCGGGAGCCCCCAGGGGCGGCGTGCAGCCCTGATGCTCCAGGCCGAGGCGTTCCAAGCCCAAGACTGGGCCGAGGTCCTGCGGTGGTCCGCCGCGGCCCGGGAGGCCGACGCCTCGGGGGCGGCCGCGTTCCGGGAGGCCGAGGCCCTGGCGCGAATCGGCCGCGCACCGGAGGCGCGAAAGAGGTGGGAGGAGCTTGCGGGCCAACCCGGGCCCTTCCGGGGCCGGGCGCTCCTCCGGCTCGGCCTGGAGGCCGACCGGTCGGGGGACCCGGCCGACGCCCTCGCCCGGTACCGGGCGGCCCTCGAGGCGGGGCTGCCCCCGGAGGCCGAAACCTGGGTGCGCGGGCGGATCGAGGAACTGGAAGGCGGTCGTGGCGGGTGACCCCTGGGTCCGGATCGTCGAGGTTCCGCCGTCCCGGTGGCTCGAGGTTCTCCGGGTCGAGGCGCGGAGCTTCGAGCACCCCTGGGACCCGGGCACCGTGCGCGACGTGCTCCACAGCCGGTTCTGCCGGGCCCTGGGCGCGGAAGGGCCCGGCGGCCGGTTGGTGGGGCACCTCCTCTACGCCGTACAAGGCGGCCTGTGTCACCTCCTGGATCTCGCCGTGGTGCCCGAGTGGCGCCGCCGGGGCGTGGGAACAAAGCTCGTGCGGGAGGCCCTGGACCGTCTCCGGCGCCAGGGCGCGACCTTCGTGTTCCTGGAGGTCCGGGCCTCGAACAAGGCCGGCCAGGCGTTTTACGGGAGCCTCGGGTTCGACCCGTTGGGTCGCCGGCCCGGGTACTACCCGGACACCGGCGAGGACGCCGTCGTGATGATCCGGAATCTCGACTGAGCAGTCCGGGATGGGGGAGCGTTTTCGGTCTCTGTGGGGGGCCTGGGGGCAGGGGTAACATGCTGGGACGGACCTCGTGTCGGAGCGGCGTTCATGTCAGGGGTCAGTGGACGGAGAACGGTGGACAGAGGGAAGCCCGACTTCTGGCCTCTGAATTCTGGCGTCTGAGAAGGAGGCCGCTTCCACACGCCGGGACGGGCGCAGGCGCTGGAAGAGGAAGGCTTTTGGCTTCCCAGCCTCCGAACCTCCCAGCTTCCCAGCTTTTCAGCCGAAAAGGAACGACGCCATGGACGATCGGGCCTGGGTGGTGTACCGGGAATCCCTGGGCGGCGAGTACTACCGGTTGCGGCTGCGGCCGGCCGTGCCCTTCGAGGCCGCGCCGGGGCAGTTCGTGATGCTCCAGGTCGGGGAGGGGATCGACCCCCTGCTCCGGCGGCCGTTCAGCATCCACCGGCTGGACCCCCACGCCGGCGGGGAGTTCGAGGTGCTCTTCCGGGTGGTGGGAAAGGGGACCCGGATGCTTTCGCGCCGGCACGTGGGCGACCGGGTGGACGTGCTGGGGCCCCTGGGCCGGGGGTTCTCCCTCGACGCCGAGGAGCCCGTTCTCGTAGGCGGAGGGGTCGGGGTGGCGCCGCTTCTGTTTCTCGCCGAGGCGTTTCTCGCCCGCGGGGTGCGGCCCCGGCTCGTGCTCGGCGCGCGCTCCGACCGGGACCTCCTGTGCCACGGCGATTTCGAGTGCCTGGCGATCCCGAGCGAGGTGGTCACCGAGGACGGGAGCCTGGGGGAGCCGGGCCTCGTGACGAAGCCGCTCGCCCGGGTCCTGGACCAGGCCGGGCCGGGGGCCAGGGTGTACGCCTGCGGGCCCGTGCCCATGCTCCGGGCCGTGGCGGCCCAGGCGGCGTCCCGGGGGGTCGCCTGCGAGGTTTCCCTGGAGGCCCAGATGGCCTGCGGCATGGGCGCGTGCCTGGGGTGCGTGGTGCGGTCGGCCTCGGGTGAGTACGTGCGGGTGTGCAAGGAGGGGCCGGTGTTCGATGCCCGGGAGATCGACTGGAACGCTCCTTCTGGGTGACCGCGGCTAGGCCGCTAGGCGGCTGGGCGGCTAGTCGGCCAGGGTGGCAGGGGACAAAAAAATTTCGATCAGGGCACTTTTTTCGCTAAAGCCTTCGCCGGCTCGTGCCGACCCATAGGGCAAAGGCCGGTGGATCGCGACCAGCCTCCTCTCTTCCTCCTCCTTTCGGGAAACGGGCCGTCCCTTGGGACGGCCCGTTTCCTTTGGGCGTTCTGCCTCCGGTCCTCGGCGGCCGGTCAGGAACGCCCCGACCGGACGGCGCCCTCGGGCCGACGCCCGTTCTCCCTACGGAAGCTGCTTTCGGATGGCCTCGATCTCGGCCCGGATCTTGGCGGCCATGTCGGCGGGCGGGTTGCGCTCCAGGTACCGCTGCCAGGCCTTCATGGCGCCCTCCAGGTCGTTGAGGTCGTAGCGGAGCACCACCCCGAGGTTCAGCAAGCTGTTCAGGTGGTTCGGGGCCATGTCGGCCGCCCGCCGGAATTCCTCGACCGCCTTCTGGAAGTCCCCGATCCGCCGGTACATGATGGCCCGGTCCGTGATCACGTCGGGGTCGTTGGGGTCGAGCTCGAGGGCCTTGGTGTAGGCCTCGATCGCCTCCATGTACTGGTCGGTGTCGAAGTAGAGGTTCCCCAACCGTACCCAGGCGTTTCGGTTCGTCGGGTCCCGCTCCACGATGCTCCGGAGCTCCCGGATCTCCACCGAGAGGCTCCCCAGGGTGGAGGACGGCGGGGCCACGGCCGGGGCCGGCTGGGCCACGGGCGCGGGCCGGGGTCCCGGAGACCGGGCCACGAAATAACCCGACACGATGCCGATCACGAAGCCGGCCACCAGGGCCCCCACGGCCCACATCACGGCTTGGTCCAGGTTCACCTTCTTGGGCAGTGCCATGGATTCCTCCCTCGTCGGGGCCGCGCCCCGGATCGCGAAACGCTGCTCGGCCGCCGGGCAGCCCCCAGCCGACCGCCTCCGTGTCGGGGCTTGATACCCGCGGGCGGCCGAGGGTGTCAAGGAGAGCACCCGTTCGGGCTCAAGGGATCGGGTTTGGGGCCGATCCGTAAAAGGGAAACGGAAGCCGGAGCCCTCCGCGGGGGCGCCGGTCCGGGGCGCAGGCGTTCTCCCGAGGGACCGGGGGGCGGTCACCCCTATGGTCCCACAGCCTTCCAGGGGGCGTAGCCATGATCAAGAAGATCGCGGTCGAAGACCTCGAGGTGGGGATGTTCGTGGAGGACTTCAACGTCCCCTGGATGGACCACCCCTTCCTGAGCAACAAGAAAAAGATCCGCAGCGCCAAGGAGATCGACCTCATCCGGGAACACGGGATCCGGGAGGTCTACATCAACACGGCCAAGGGCAAGGACAGCTCCCGAGCCGTGTCGGTGGAGGAGGCCGACGCCGTGGTGCGCGCCGAGATGCGGCGCGACCTCGAACAGCAGGCGGCCGAGCCTCCGGTGCAGCTCTCGAAGGAGCAGGCCGCCTTCGAGGAGGAGGTCCGGCGGGCCAAGGTGGTCTACACCGAGGCCAAGGCGCTGGTGAAGGACCTCCTCCACGACGCCCGGATGGGAAAGTCGATCGACGGCGAGCGGGCCGCCCAGACCGTGGACAAGATGGTGGACTCCATCTTCCGCAACCCCGACGCCATCACGAGCCTTTCGCGGCTCAAGAGCTTCGACGACTACACCTTCCAGCACTCGGTCAACGTGAGCGTGCTGGCCCTGGCCCTGGGCCGGCACCTGGGCATCGTCAAGGAGGAGCTCCGGCGCCTCGGGATCGGCGCCATCCTCCACGACGTGGGGAAGATGCGGGTGCCCGAGGCCATCCTGAACAAGCCCGGCCGGCTCACCGACGAGGAGTTCGCCGTGATGAAGACCCACACACTCCACGGAGCCAAGATCCTCATGGACACCAAGGACGTGCCCAACGAGAGCGCCGCCGTGGCCCTCAATCACCACGAGCGGTTCAACGGCCGGGGCTACCCCCGCGGGGTCTCGGGGATGAACATCGGGAAGTTCGGGCTCATCTCGGCCATCGTCGACGTGTACGACGCCATCACCTCGGACCGCGTCTACCACAAGGGCATGCCGAGCCATCAGGCCCTGCAGAAGATCTACGAGTGGTCGAAGACCGACTTCTACCCCGTGTACGTCCAGAAGTTCATCCAGTGCGTGGGGATCTACCCCATCGGCTCGGTGGTGCGGCTCGACACGGGGGAGGTGGGGGTGGTGTGCCGGCAGAACCGGGCGGAGTTGATCCGGCCCTGGGTGCGGCTGGTGCGGGACCCCGAGGGGAAACCCCTCTCCCCGCCGGTGGACGTGGACCTCTCGGCCCCGGACCCCAACGGGGAGAAGCCCTTCGCCCGGACCATCGCGTCCACCCTGGGCCCCGGGGAGGCGCAGGTGGACGTGGAACGGGTGCTCGGCCTGGGGGAGCAGCGCCGGGCGGCGTAGTGGGGGGCGGATACAGCCGGGGGGCGTGGCCGTGACCCGGGCTCATTCCTCGGTGCCGGCCACGAACTCGTACCCCGCGAAAAAGGCCTCCACCTCGGCGTCCGCCTCGGCCGGCCGTTCGTCCCGCAGGGCCAAGACCAGTTGGTCCCGGTCGACCACCCGGGACACCGCCGCGAGCGCCCCGAGCATCACGGGCGCCACGTAGGCCGGCGACCCGTGGCGCAGGGCGAGTTCCAGGGCCGGGACCCACAGGATCCGGACGTCCCCGAACGCCGCCTCCACCGCGGCGCGGTCCGGATACCGGTCCCTCCGGAACCGGGCCTCGTAGGGCCGCACCTCCTCCTCGGACAACAGCGCGGTTCCCCTGGGCCGTAGGTACGGGGCGAGGCACAGCGCCTCCAGCCGCTCCAGCCCGATCACCACGTGGGCCCGGCCCCGAGGAATCTTGGGGCTCGGGCCGGCCGGGGTGCCGATCCGCACGTGCACCACCACCGGGGCCCCCACCTGGCTCAGGCCCGACTGGCCGAGGAGGCGGGCGTCGTAGCCCTCCCGGAGGGCCGCCGTGGCGAGGATCCGGCCGAGGGTGACGACACCCTGCCCCCCCACCCCCGCGGCCACGAGGTCGAGGGTCATGGCACGATCCTCCGGGCCCGGAGATTCCGGCGGATGGCCCGCCTGCCACACGCCTCGGCGCACAGCCCGCACCCCATGCACCGGGCCGCGTCGATGCGGGCCTTGCCCGTGGCCTCGTCGAGATCGAGGGCCGGGCAGTTCACGGCCTCGAGACACGACGGCGAGCACGAATCCACCCCCGTGCAGCGGTCGGCCCGGACGGCGTGGGGCATCACGGTGCGGCCCCGGAGCCGGCGCACGCAGGGGGCCTCGGCCACCACCACCTGCACCCCGGGGGACCGAAGGGCCGAGGCGAGGACCCTCGACAGCCTCCCGGTGAAATAGGGCAGGGCCTTTCGCACCCGGCGCACCCGGGCGGCCCGGGCGAGTTCCTCGATGCTCAGGGGGTGGGCCGGGGTCCCGGGGTCGGGGCGGTGCTGGGTCAGGGAGGGCTGGAACCCCGTCATGGCGGCGTGGTGGTTGTCGAGCACGAGCACGGTGAGGTCGAGGCCCTTGCTGGCCGCGTCCAGAAGCGGGGGGATCCCGGCGTGGAAAAAGGTGCTGTCCCCGAGCACGGCCACCACCGGCCGGTCCACGCCGGCCCGCACGAACCCCTCGGCCAGCGCGATGCTCGAGCCCATGGCCACCTCGGTCCGGCACAGATCGTGGGGCGGGTTCATGCCGAGGATGGTGCACCCGATGTCGCCGGTGACCACCACCTCGTCCTTGGCGAACCCGGCCCGGGCGATGGCCCGCTCCAGGGCCACGTAGGCCGACCGGTGGGGGCACCCCGGGCAGAACGTGAGCACCCGGGGGGCAAAGGAGCTCTTCGGGGGCGGCGGGGCCGGCACCGAGCGGGGGTCCCGGTCGAGGAGGAGGTCGATCGCCGCGGCCACGAGGTCGGGATCGAGGTCGCCGACCTCGGGCAGGACCCCCTGGCGCTTCCCCAGAACCCGGGGGGGCGTCGGGAGTTCCGCCGCCAAGGCCCGCACCCGCTCCTCGATCAGGGGGTCGAGCTCCTCCACCACGAGCACCCGCCGGCACCGGCTTAGAAACCCGAGGAGCCGCTCCTCGGGGAGGGGGTGCACGACGGCCAGCCGCAGCAGATGGGGCCGCTCGGCCTCCGGCAGCCCGGCCACGGCCTCCTCCACGTAGCCCCACACCGAGGCCGGCGCGATCACCCCGAGGGGGACGGTGCCCGGGGTCTCCCGGTTCCACCGGTCGAGCAACCGCCCGGCCCGCCCGAGCCGGTCCAGGGCATCGCGGTGCTGGGCCCGGCACCGGGCCGCCCCGGCCTTCGTGTACCGGTCGATGTCGAAGGGAACCCGGGGGCTGCGGCGGCTTCGCTCGGGGACCTCGACGGCCACGGGGCCCCAGGTGTAGGCCGTGGTGGTGGTGCCCCGCACCAGCACGGGGGTCTCGCAGGCCTCCGACACCTCGAAGGCGTGCCGGACCATCCGGCGAGCCTCGTCGGGCTCGCCCGGCTCCACCATGGGCAGGAACCCGAGCCGGGCGTAGAGCCGGCTGTCCTGCTCCACCATGCCGTAGTACACCCCGGGATCGTCGCCCACGTAGATCACGAGCCCGCCCACCGTGCCGGAGGTGGCGATGGACAGCAGGGCGTCGGACGCCACGTTGAGCCCCGACATCTTCATGGCCACGAAGCTTCGCTGGCCGGCCCAACTGTGGCCGGCCGCGATCTCCAGGGCCACCTTCTCGTTGACCGCCCACTCGGCCGTCAGGTGTTCCGGGGCGTTCGCGAGCAGGTACTCGAGGGCGGGCGTGGCGGGGGTGCCGGGGTAGCCGGTGGCCAGGCGGACCCCGGCCTCCAGGGCGCCGCGGGCGCAGGCCTCCACCCCGAGCAACGCCTGAGGAGACGAACCGCTCGTCACGTGGGTGTTCCTCCAACCCCCCGGGAAAAGGCGCCCTTTGGTAGCACGGCCGGCCGAATCGGGTCAATGGCCGCCGCCGGCGAGCCGGCGTACGGCGTAGAGGGCCTGGTGGCACGCCCGCTGGGCGTCCGAGGTGTCGCCGTGCACCACCGGGATCGCGCGGGCCTTCTGCCCTCCGGGGGAGAAGGCCCCGATCCAGAGACGCTCGGTCCCCCCGCGGGGCAGGAGCTCGTCCTCCCGGAACAGGGCCACCCCCACCTGGGCCCCGAACCGCTCGGCCGCCTCCCGGGCGAGGCCGAGGCACCGCCCGGCTGCGTCGTCCTCCCGGCCGAGTCCGGCGCCGGGGCCGAGGACCATTCCGCCGCGAAACGCCGGATGCCCCGCCTCCCGTAGCCACGAGGCCAGGGTGCCCGCCGACCACCCCTCGGCCGAGGCCAGGGTCCATCCGGCCGCCTCCACGGCCCGCAGGGCGACGAGGGCGTGGGTCTCGTCGTCGGTGCCGAACACGAACCGCTCGAGCCGTTCGCGCACCCGGGCCGCGAGATCCTCCACCAGGGCACGGCTCTCGCGTTCCGTGGGGCCCCGGGCGGTGATCACCACCTTGACCTCCCCCGGCGACGAAAGAAGGGTCACCTCGTGATCCTCCGCAGGGAGCATGAGGTCCCGCACGAGGTCCCCCACGGCGCTCTCGCCCAACCCCGAGAGCCGAAGTACCCGGGTCGCTGCGTGCCCGCCCCCGAACCGCTCCCGGATCCGCGGCGCCACCCACGTTCGAAACAGGTTCTTCAGTTCCCGCGGCACCCCCGGGAGCGCCACCACCCAGGTCCGTTCCAGGGCCAGGGCGAAACCGGGGGCCGTGCCCCAGGGGTTGGGGATCGGCTCCGCGCCCCGGGGAATCTCGGCCTGGACCCGATTGGACGCCGGCATGGCCACCCCGAACCGGCGGAACACCGCCTCGATCTCTTGGAGGAGTTCGGGCCGGAACTCGAGGGGCACGCCCGCGGCCCGGGCCACGGCCGCCCGGGTGCGGTCGTCCTCCGTGGGCCCTAGACCTCCCGTGAGCAGGACCAGGTCGGCCTCCCGGGCGGCCTGGCCCACGGCCTCGGCGATGCGGGCCTCGTCGTCGCCCACGACCCACTTCCGCACGGGGGTTACCCCGAGGAGCCGGAGTTCCCGGACCAGCCAGGGGCCGTTCGTGTCGACCCAGGTGCCGAGCAGGAGTTCCGAGCCGATCACGACGAGTTCGGCGGTGGGCATGGCGGCACCCTCCGTGCGGGCTGATACCAAGTCGCGTTCAAAGCTACCGTTTCCTGATTCGTCCCGGTAAGGGGCCTGGTGGAGCGCCGGGCGTGGCTCCTACAGTGGCCGGATGCCGCACTCACGCACGGCCGTAACCAGGCCCCTTGCCGAGCCCCCGGGATGGGTGTCTGTTTGGGCGCAACTTGGTATGAGACCCTTGCCATCGTCCTGCTCCTGGCGACCCCGGTCCGGGCATGCTAGCATGGAGTGCGCGCGCGGCGAAGCCCGGGGGGGAGGCCGACGGGGACGCCATGGCGGGAAAGATCGTGTATGTGGATTTCCGAAAACGGAAACCCACCCGGTCCGGGTTCGGGGGCGGGCCGAGGTTCGTTCTCGGGGTGTTTGCGCTGGTTCTCGTGGCGGAGCTTCTCGCCGTGGCGGTCTGGCATCCCGCGAGCATCGGGTCGTCGTTTTTCGGGCCCACGGTGATCGCGGTGGCCGTCCTCGTTACCGTCGCCATCCGACGGGCCGTGGCCCGGTACCGGGTGGGACGGCTCTATCGCCAGACCTTGGGGCGGGACGACCCCAAGTCCGACCGGACCCTTCACTGATCGATCCCGGCACGCCGGGAACGAACCCTTCTCCTCCGGAAACGCATGCCCAGACCCCTCCACTTTTCCCGTTCCAACGGCCCGGTGGACGAGGCGATCGACCGCCTCCTTGAGATGGCCGGGCCGGTTCACCACCCCGACCTTGTGCGCGAGATGATCCTCGCGGCCCTCAAGGCCGGGCAGGAGACCGAGCACCGGGCCGACCTGCGGCTCATGAACATCACCCTCAAGGAGATGCGGTTCACCTCCAAGGTGTTCGGGCCGTACCGGGGCATCCGGAAGGTCACCGTGTTCGGGTCGGCCCGCACCCGGCCCGACGAGCCCATCTACGCCATGGCCCGGGAGTTCGGCCGGGCGCTGGCGGAGGCCGGGTTCATGGTGATCACGGGCGGCGGCCCGGGGATCATGCAGGCGGCCCACGAGGGCGCCGGGCCGGAGCGCTCGTTCGGGGTGAACATCCGCCTGCCCTTCGAGCAGCGCGCGAACCCGGTCATCGAGAAGACCCCGCGGCTCATCACCTACAACTACTTTTTCAACCGGAAGGTGGCGTTCCTCAAGGAAGCCCACGCGGTGGCGCTGTTTCCCGGCGGGTTCGGCACCCTGGACGAGGCCATGGAGACCCTGACCCTGGTCCAGACCGGCAAGCAGCCCCCGATCCCGCTCGTGCTGGTGGACGAGCCGGGCGGGACCTACTGGATCCGGTGGATCGAGTTCTTCGAACGGGAACTCCTGGCGGAGGGGTACATCAGCCCGAGCGATCTCTTCCTGTTCGAGCGGGTCGAGTCGGTGGACGACGCGGTGGAGAAGATCCAGCGGTTTTACCGCCGGTACCACAGCCTGCGGTACGTGAACGGGAGGCTCGTGCTGCGGCTGACACAGGCCATCACCGAGGAGCAGGCGGCCCGGCTGGCCGAGGAGTTTTCGTCGATCCTGGTGCCAGGGGGGAGCATCCGGGTCTCGGGCGCCCTGCCGGAGGAGGCCGACGAACCGGAACTCCAGGGGTACCCCAGGCTCCTGGTGGACTTCGCCAAGCGGGACTTCGGGCTCCTGCGGAGGCTCATCGACCGGTTGAACGAGATCTGAGCCATGGAGTGGTGGACCGAACTGGAGCGCCACGCCCGGCTCCGGCGGCGGCGCAAGCGGATGTGGGCCGCCGCGGCGTTTGCGGTCCTCACCCTGGTGGGGGCGGCCGGGGTGCGTTGGGCGCCCCGGTTCGAGTCCCCGGGGCCGGTCGAGCGGGCCGAGGTGCCGGAGGTGGCCTCGGTGTGCCAGGACGTGCTGTGCCGGATCTCCTGGCCGACCCCCGAGTGGAACGCGGAAGCCGGCGTCTACGAGGAATGGGTGGGGGACCACCGGGTGGTCTACACCCTGGAGCACGAGCTCCAAGAGGAGGCCCTGGGGGTGTTTCGGCGGTACCGCGTGCCCTACGGCGCGTTTGTGGCCGTGGAGCCCGGTACGGGGAGGGTGCTGGCGTTGGCCGAGTACTCCCGGGAGGAGCCCGAACTCCGGGACTTCTGCCGCCGGGCCACGTACCCGGCCGCGAGCCTGATCAAGATCATCACGGCGAGCGCGGCCCTCGAAACCGGCAAGGTGACCCCCGAGACCCGGGTGCGGTTCGAGGGGAACCCGTACCGGCTCTACCCCCGGAAGATCTCGCCCGCGAACCGGTGGCGGGAGAACAACGTCCACACCCTGGCCGAGGCCCTGGCCACCTCGAACAACGTGGTGTTTGGGAAGATCGGGGCCGACGTGGTGGGGAGCGTGCGGCTCGACGAGGCGCTCCACGCCTTCGGGTTCAACCAGGAGATCCCCTTCGAGTTCCCTTTGCAGCCGAGCCGGGCCACGGTGCCGGCCGAACGCTACCCCCTGGCCCGCACGGCGGCCGGGTTCGGGGAGGTGTACGTGAGCCCGGTGCACGCCGCGCTCCTGGCCGCCGCCGTGGGGAACCGGGGCGTCATGATGCGGCCCCACGTGGTGGACCGGATTGAGGACGCGGGGGGCCGGGTGGTCTACCGGGCCGCGCCGGCCCCCTGGCGCCGGGCCGCCCCCGAGGACGTGGCCCGAAAAGTGGCGCGGATGATGGTGCGCACCGTCACCCGGGGCACCTCGGCCAAGGTGTTCTACCGCTATGCCCGGCGGCTCCGGCGGGAGGTGGGGGTAGCCGGGAAGACCGGGAGCCTCACCGGCGACGACCCGCCGGGCAAATACGAGTGGTTCATCGGGTTTGCGCCGGTGGACGACCCCCAGATCGCGGTGGCCAGCCTCGTGGTGAACCAGGAACTCTGGCACATCAAGGGCACCTACGTGGCCCAGGCCGTCATGAAAGAGTTTTTCGGGATGTGACCATGGAGAGGGAGGACGTTCGAGATCTCAAGCCGCTCATCGAGATCCGGGACATGGAGATCGACGACCTGCCGGCCGTGTTTCACCTGGGCGAAAAGGTGTTCACGGCCGAGGTGCCGAACCTCTACCGCACCTGGGACGAATACGAGGTCACGGGGCTGTTCCACACCGAGTCGGATCTGTGCCTGGTGGCGGAGGACCGGCAGACGGGAAACCTCGCCGGGTTCGCCATGGGAACCACGGTGTCGAAGCCCCGGTCGGCCTGGACCTACGGGTACGTGGTCTGGATGGCCGTAGACCCGAGGTACCAGAAACGGCGGGTGGGGGAACGGCTCGTGAACCGGCTCGTGCAGCGCATGGCCGACGAGGGGGTGCGGATCGTGATGGTGGACACCGACGCCGACAACGAGGCGGCCCTGCGGTTTTTCCGGTCGTTGGGGTTCGAGCAGCCCCGGGCCCACGTGTACCTCAGCATGAACCTGGACGAGTTGCGGGAGCGCCGCAGGCGAAGGAGGGACCACCATGAGGCCAGGTGAGGTGGACGAGGCGCGACTCCGGGATCTCTTCTGGTCTTTGGTGGAGGTCTACAGCCCCTCGGGCAAGGAAGAGGGGGTGCTGGCCTACCTGGAGGAGTTCCTCTCGGAGCAAGGATGCCCCTACGGGGTGCAGCCGGTGGACGAGAACCGCTACAACCTGCTCCTGGGAAACCCCGACGCGCCCCTCGTGTTCGTGGGACACGTGGATACGGTGGACGCCTGGGACCTGGAGGACTACGGACCCGCCGAGGGGGACGAGGACTGGATCGTGGGCCTCGGCACCGCCGACATGAAGGGCGGGTGCGCGGCCATCGTGGAAGCGTACCTGGGCCTCCGGGCCGAGGGATTGGGCCGGGCCGTGGGGGTGGCTTTGGTGGTGGGCGAGGAGGAGGACGGCGACGGGGCCGACGCGTTTCTGGCCGAGTTCCGCCCGGGGCGGGCGCTGGTGGCCGAACCCACCGATCTGGTGCTTTGCGTGGGCCACTACGGGTACCTGGAGGTGCAGATCTCGGCCACCGGCCGGCGGGCCCACGCCAGCGTGCCCCAGCGGGGGCAAAACGCGGCCGAACGCCTCCTGGCAGGGCTTTCGGCGCTCACGCGGGCCCCCCTGTTCTCCGAGGCCGCCGGCGAGGGCCCCGTGCTCAACATCCGCCACCTGGAAACCACGAACCCCGGATTCGCCGTGCCCGCCCGGGCCGTGGCCTGGGTGGACGTGCACGTGCCCCCGGACCTCGACCTCGCGGCCGTACGCGAGGCCGTGAGCACCGCGCTGGCCGATGCCGACGGCCTCGAGGTGGAGTTTCAGACCGAGGATCCCGGGTACCGGCTCCCGGAGGACGACCCGCTGGTCGAGGTGTTCCGCCGGGTGGGCCGGGGCGGCGTAGGGGCGTTTCGGAGCCACAGCGATGCGAACCGGTTCCACCGCAGCGGGGTGCCTGCGTTCGTCCTCGGGCCGGGCCGCCTGGAATTCGCCCACGCGGAAGACGAGCGGATCCGGTGGGGGCAGGTGGTCGAGGCGGCGGCGCTCTACCGCGTGCTCGGCCGGGAATACCTGGCCGCTTGCGGGCCCCGGCCGGCCTGATAGGCTGGTCGTAACCCCAGTGGAGCGGCCGCCCGCGCCGCCCGGAAAGGATCTGTGATGACGGAGGAAGTCCTGCTCTACGACGTGGAGGTGGCCGCACGGGAGGTGGCCGAGCGCACCGGCCTCGAGGTGGAGGCGGTGGAGGAGATCCTGGAGGCCGATTTCCTGTTCCACTGCGCCCTGGGGGTCTACGAGATCCCCGACGATGAGGAGGGACAGGAGTTTATGGCCGAGGTCATGAAGCTCCAGAAGGCCAACGCCGATCTCCTGCCTCCGGCCGGGACCGACCTGGACGAGATCGAGGACCTCGAAGACCGGCTCATCACCTTCGTGGCCCGGCTCACGGGCGCCGAGCCGGCCACCATCGAGGAGGTGCTCGACGAGCACATCCTCTACCTGGAGGAGAAGGGCTTCATCGAGCCCGAGGACGAGGACTGATCCGGGCCGGGCCGGCGCCTACCGGCCCGACCCGCAGGCGGCCCGGGGCCCTTCGGCGTGGCCGATCCGGAGTCGCCCCAGGGCCCCGTCGTCCAGGGGACCCCGTACCGGCAGAGGCGGCGCCTCGTCGCCGGCGCCCCGGACCTCGACCCGGATCTCGCCCCGGGGTTGATGGGCGTACCGGAGGAGCATGCGTCCCACGAGGGCGAGGTCCTCCGCGCCGGCTGGCTCCCGCAGCAGGGCGGTGGGGCCCTTAAAATCCGCGCCCCGCACCAGCGTCGAGCCCGCGTCGGCCGACCGTTCCAACGCCTCGTTCTCGCCTTGGTTCCTCCCCAGCACCACCTTGAGCCCCGGCCGCAGTCGGAAGTGCCGGCCCACCCGCAGGAGCCGCACGTCCTTGAGGTCGTAGCCCGGCTTGTGCTCGAAGAGATCCTTGAGTTTGGCGGCGAAGTCCGGGTCGGTCAGCAGGCACCCCCCGGCCGGGCAGGGGTAGTCGGTGACGCCCAGGTCCTCGGCCAGCCGGATCTGCTCCTTGCGGGAGCGACCCCGGATCGCCAGCAGCTTCTCCCGGTCGACCCAACCCTCCCGTTCGGGAATCGTCGGCTCGAAGTGGTGGGCGGAGAGAGGTCGGAGCACGAGCCCCTCGGTGCCGCTCTCCCGCTCGATCAGCTTGAGCACGGGTCGGCGCTGGCTCATAGGCCTCTGCCCCAGCACCTCGCCCGTGACCAGGAACTTCGCCCCCTCCTCCTCCATGAGGGCCTTGGCCTCCCGGTGCATGAAGATCCGGCAGTCGATGCAGGGGTTGAGCCCCCGGCCGTAGCCGTGTTTGGGGTTTTCCACGATCTTGAGGTACTCCATGCCCTTGTACCGCACCCGGATCGGGATGCCGAACTCCCGGGCCACCCGCACGGCCTCGTGCTTGCACGAGCTCGACTTGGCTGTGCAGTTGCAAAAGGGGGTCATGAAGTTGAGGGCCACGACCTCGATGCCCTGGTCGAGCATGAGCTTCACCGCGAGCGTCGAGTCGAGCCCCCCCGAAAGGAGCGCGATCGCCTTCACCGCCATGGGGTCCTCTCTGATTCTTGATTTTTTAGATCCGGCAAAGTGTAGGCGAAGACGAGCTGCCATGTAAAGAAATGGCGCGGCGAAAGGGCCGTCTTTCCCCGTGGCGTCATGGGAACGAGAGGGGGGGCGGGCGCTCGCGTCGAGCGGACGACCGAACCCCGGGCGGGGCCGGTGTCCGGACCGTTTCCCGTTCTACGGTCCCACCGCCACCTCCACCGGACCGGCCGGGCACCCGGCCCAGTCCCCGGTGAGGGTGAGGACCCCGGGGGTCGACGGGGTGACGGTGTTCCTGGTGACGTCGGCTGCCCCGGCCGGGGAAGCGGTCCAGGCGAACCGGTCGGACCAGTCCTCGCCGCCCGGCCCCGTGACGGAGAGGGTAAGGGGGACCCCGACCCGGGCGGGGAGGGGGGAGGCGGTCGCGGTCACGCCGGGGCACCGGGGGGCGAGGTCCACCGGGCCCACGGGGCAGGCTCCCCCGGCCATCTCGGCCGACACGGTCCGGGTGCCGGGACCGGTGAGGTCGAGGGCCCGTCCGGCCAGGGGAACCCCATCCACGGCAAACCCGTACCGGGCGGTCAGGTCGTCGGGCCCGTCCAGGACGAAGAGTCGTACCCGGTCGCCCACCGCCGGGTCGGGCGGGTCGAAGGCGATCCGGGCCGCCGGACAGTTCACGGCCAGATCCAGCCCGGCCACGCAGCCGTTCGTGTCCTCGGCCTCGATCCGGCCGGGGCCGGGGCCCCGGGCCTCGATCTCCACCGTGGGCCCCAGGTCGGCCACGATGGCGACCACGGGGGGGTTGTCGGCCGTCCAGGTGATGCCCCCGACCACGCCCGAGGCCGTCACCGTGGCCCGGTCTCCGGGCCGGAGGTCCCGGTCGGGGGCGAGGCTCAGCGCAAGGCCGCAGGTCACCGACACCTCGGCCTCGGCCACGCATCCCGCGGCGTCGATCACCCGAACCGTGGCCGTGCCCTCGGCCCGGGCCTCCACCACCCCCGAGGAATCCACCCGGGCCACGGCCGGGGCCAGGCTCTCCCACACCGGCGTCCCCTCGGCCCCCGACACCGTGAACGCCCCCGTGGTCCCGGGCCGAAGCGCCAGCACGGGGGGATCCACCGCGAGCCGGCAGCACCGGGTGCAGAGCGCAAGCCGGGTGTCGGCCCAGGCCGGGTCGTACCAGAGGGCGGCGCCGCCCGGGTTCTCGACCCCCTTTTCCGCCGTTACCGCCCCGTACCAGCGCCAGGGGCCCTCGAACCGCACGGTCCCCTCGGCGTAGAGGGCGGCCCGGGCGTGGGCGGGGAGAGTGCCCGCGGCGACGGGCCCGGGGCCGGGGGCCGGGCCGAGGGGGAGTTCGCCTCGGGCCGGGGGGGCCGCGGCCTCGTCGTAGCGTGCGTCCTCGGTGCCGGGGGCGTCGGCCGCCAGGGCCTGGGTTCCTCCCGGGGCCCCGAACACCACGTTTCCGGCCACCACCAGAAGCCCCTCGGTGTAGTAGTCGCCGGTCACCCGGTAGGTGGGAAGGTCGGCCGGGGAGGCCGCATCGAGGAGAGCGTTGGATCGCAGACCCGCCGGCGCGTCCACGAAGAGGAACCGGCCGTCGTGGAGGGCCGTGCCCGTGCCCGGGCCGGGCAGCGCGGTGATCTCCTGGAAGGTCGCCTCCACCCCGGTGCGGGGGTTCCGGAGCCGCCCGCCCCCCGTGGGCTCCCAGTACACCCCCCGGGCTCGGGCGAGGAGCCGGAGTCGGTCGGCGTCGAGGCGGGTGCCCAGGCCGGCCGCGGCCGGGACCCGCTGGAAGTAGTTGGGGTGGCCGGCGCTCACCCCGGCCCCCGCTCCGCCCGGGGTGAACGGCTGATCCATCTCCCCACCGGCGGCCAGGGGCGTGCCCCCGACGAAAACGGTCCCCCCGACGTAAGCGTTGAAAAACCGGTCGCTCCGGTCGGTGCCGAGGAGCGGCACCCCGGGTTCCTTGGCCAGAAGCGCCGGCGGGTCGGGGAGCCGGAGGTCCCCGACCACCAGGGCGTCGCCGCCGTGGGTCACCAGTTCACCGTCCCAGTCGGCGAAGCTCGCGGCGGGAAAGGGCAGGCAGACGGGCAGGGGCGGCACCAGCAGGGCCTCGGCCACGCAGTTTCGGTCGGCCGGATCGTCGGGGTCGTGGTAGGTGGCCCGGAGGGTCACCACCCGGTCGGCCGGGGCGAAGAGCCGCCCGCTGCCGGGGCGGTCCCCGGGGTCCTGGGTCACCGTGAGGCGCCCCTGGAAATAGGGGCTGTCGGTCGCCGGGGTGCCGTGCACGTCCGACTCGAAGAGGTCGGGTCCCTCCTCGTCGAGCACCGTGCCGTCGGCATCCACCACCTCCACCACGAGCCCGCGGGTGGTGCCGGCCGTACGCACGATGTCGTCGGCCGCGTAGTCCCGGACGTTCTGGTCGCAGTCCTTGACCCGGAAGAACACCTCGCTCCCCTCGGCGGCGCAAAGGGGGGTGTCCTCGGCCCGGGGGTTGGCCGGCGCGGGGGTGGGGTCGTCGGCCACCGGGCTGATCCGGATCTCGGAACAGGTGGTGTCCACCGATACCGCGGCGGAGGCGCAGGCGACGCCCCCCAGGGCCGTGGCGCTCGCCCGGTCGGGCACGTAGGCGGCCACCCGGAACCGGTCGCCGCTCTGGGCCGTGCCCACGTAGAGCGGGAGCCGGGCCTCCAGGCCGGCGCCGGCCGCCGCGAAGGTGACGAGACTGCGGTCCACCGGGCCGTTGCGGTCGAAGCTGGGCCGGCCGAGGCTTCCGGGTTCAGGCTCGATCACGAGCTCCACCGTGGTGCCGGCCGGCACGCACTGGGTCACCACGACCTCGAGGCTCCCTTCGCAGGCCCGGTTCCACGAGGCGGTGGGCACCCCGGCGGCGTCGAGCACCTGGACCCCGCAGCCGGTGCAGGGGTCGAGCCGGACCGGAAGATCCACGGCGGCTCCGGGGTCCCACGAGGGGGTGAGCCGCACCCGGGGGAAGTGGGGAAGCCCCCCGACCGTGCAGGTGGGCGCCCGGTACGCCACCGCGAAGGTGCCGGAGGCGGCGGACGGGTCCGGCAGCACGATGTCCACCGAGTCCGGGGAGAAGGCCGCCCGGTTCCCCGGCGAGGCGATGGCCCCCTGGTCGGGGGCCGGCCCGGGGCCGGTCGCCAACTCGGCCTCCACCCGTTCGCCGGTGCCGGCAAGGGTGTACAGGGGATTCTCGCACCCGTCCTCCACCCCGAAGGTGTCTTCCACGGGTACGGGCGGGTCGGGGCAGTCGGTGAACGCCGCGGTGGCGATGCGGGCCGTGGGACCGGTGAGCCGGCGGGGGTGGAGCACCACCTCCAGGTCCACCCGTCCGGGCAGCGTGGGCGACGAGATCCAGGCCGGGAACCGGTTGGGGTCGACGGGCGACCGCGTCACCGCGTATCTGCGGTGGGGATCGGTGGGCGCCTGGTACCGGATCGTGCCCTCCGGTTCGTCGAGGGTCCGCCGGCTCAGGGTGCCGAACTCGGGATCCGGGCCGATCTCCAGATCCGTCGGGTGGGCGGCCGCATCGGCCGGGGTCACCGGCCGGTCGCAGGCGTCGAGGACCCGGTACCCGGTCTCGGCCATACCGCCGCAGCTTTCCACCTCGAGGAGGGCCTGGTCGAAGGAGATCCTGGCGGGAAGTCCGGGCCCGACGGCGACCCCCACGGAGGTCTGGTCCGGGGCGCAGGACCCGAAGGGGGTGAGGAACGTGGGCGGCTCGGCCGTTCGCGCCGTGACCGTGTACGTTCCCTCGGGAAGCCCGGCGCAGTCGGGGGGCCAGACGATCTGGGTTTCGGCGTAGCCGTCGGCGTCGGTTGCGGCCTCGGCGGCGGCCAGGGTTGCCCCGTGGCCCGGGGGGCCCGCGATCTCAAACCGCACGGTCCGGCCGGTTTCCGCCACGGCGCCCCGGAGCACCCGGAACCGCACCGGCGTGGTCGTGGCCCGCAGATCGGGCGCCCGCAGGCCGGGCAGGGCCGTCGCGGGTACCACCCGGGGGCAGTCCCACAGGTTCCGGGGCGTCACGGCGGTGGTCAGCCGCACCTCCCGGGCGGGCGCCCTGGCGTCGGGGCGCGCCGGCCGCGCCACCGCCCGGATCTCGATCCGGCGCACCAGGGCGTCCAGCGGAACCCCGGCCGCGAGCCGGGGGCTCGTGGAGCGGTCCACCCGGTCGAGCCACTCGTCGTCGCCGTCCCCGTCGAAATCGCCGAGGTACCGGAACAGGGGTTCCCCCAGGTCGGGGTTCGCCAGCAGGAGGGCCACGGCCTGGTCGGCCCCGCCGTTCACCTCCCGCATGAGGGTGTAGAACGGCTCTCCGGTGCGGCGGACCAGCCGGAACCGGTAGGTTTCGGCCGGCGAGGCGGCGTACGCCCCGGCCGGGAAGGTGGCCAGGGGATCCTGGGGCCCGGCCCCTGGCACGGGGGCCCCGGGGGGCTGGGCGTCGTGGTCGCCGGAGAGATCGGCCGTGAAGGTGATCTCGTGTTCGTGGGCCACCAGGAGCCGGGGTTGGCCGGCCCCCACCTCGGCGCCGGCCCCGAGGCTCGCGAGCGCCCGGGCCAGTTCGTCCACGGCCACCCGGGCGTTCTGGCGGGCGTCGGTTACGTCCTCCTGCACCCGAAACGACCGCTCCTGGGCGAGAAACGCCTGGTACAGGAGCGACAGGAACACCCCGGCCACGGCCAGAGCCACGAGGAGTTCCACCAGGGTGAAGGCGCGCCGGCCACCGGCGCCGGTTCCCGGCGCCGGCCTCCGGGAGACCCCGTCAGTCCTCATGCCCCACCTTCCATCCCCCGAGGGTCTGGTCCGGAAGCCCGGCCCGCCGGATCTCCACCTGGGCCAGCCCGCGGCTCGGGCCCACGGCGCCCGTAGACGTCAGCCGGTAGCGCCCGGGCGCGGTCTCCTCCGCCGTCACGCTGGCGCGGCCCGTGCCCCCCGACACGGGAAAGTCCCGGTCCCAGGCGGCCGGTGTCGTCGCGTCGGCGTCCCCGGCCGGGGCCGTTCCGGCGGCCAGGGCCGCCGCCCAGGGAAGGAGCGACATCCGGTAGGGCCCCCCGCCGGGGGCGCGGTCGAGGACGAGGGTGACGGTTCCGGCGAGAAGGGAGTTCTCCGAGTCGGCCACCCGGTACGAGGCCCCGGAGGCGTCCCAGAGGGTCCAGCCGGTCCAGGTTCCGGGCGGGGACACCAGGGCCCAGGCGGGGTCCGACACCTCGACCCGGTTTCCCGCGACCGCGGGGGCCGGGAGTTCCCGCGCCAGGACGAACCGGCCCCCGGTGGGGGGCGTGGCCGAGCCGAGGACGAACCGGGCGGCGTCGCGGGGGCCGCCGCAGTCGGCCACGAGGTAGGCGCCGCCCGCCGCGTCGTAGAGGGTGAACCCGACGTAGGGGCACGACAGGGCGTCCCAGGGGGCGGGCGGGCCGATGGGGGTTACCACGGGCACCTCGACGGATCCCGGGCCGAGGGGGGTCGCGGTCCCCAGCTTCCCCCACCCGCGCGCCGCGTAGTACCGCGCCTCCTCGAGGCCCGCCTCGGCCACGTAGGCGGCGGCGGCCGCGTCGCGGTCTCGGGCGCTGATCTGCACTTCCAGCGTCGTGGACTGGATCGCCGCGGCCCCCAGGAGGCTCAGGATCGCGAGCAGCATCAGGGTGGCGGCCAGGGCGAACCCGGCCCGGGAAGAGGGGCGTGGGGGGAATCGCGGATTGGAGGTGCGTTCGGCCGGTTGCATGGCCTCCCCAGGGGTGCGAGACGGCGGGCCCCGTTCCGTGGGGAGGATTTGGCCGGTCCTGGCGGGTCCGCCGGCGGTCCGGGAACCCTACCACACCGAGACGACGGCGCAAGCCCCGGTGGGAACCCCGGGGGACACGGAGGGGCGGAAGCCCTCCGGGCTCGGCTTGCCCAGGCGAGCAAAACCGGGTAAGGAAGTGCGTGTGCGCCCGGGAGGCGCCCCACCGGAAACCGGTTTCTCGGGGTAGCGCGGGTGGGTTCGGAAGAAGGCCCAAGGGGCGCCGCCCGGCCGCCCCGGGCATGGAGGGACGCAGTGGAGAACCAGGTAGATCTGTTTGCCGACGCCCTCGCGCGCCTGGAACGCGGCGAGGCCGCGTGCCTCGCCACGGTGGTCGCCGCCGCAGACCCCGCCCTGGTGGGCGCGAAGGTTCTGGTGGGGCCGGACGGCCGGGCGCGGGGGACCACCGGCGACCCCACCCTGGACGGCCGGATCCGGGAAGCCGCGGCCGAGTGCCTGGAGGCCGGACGCAGGGGGTGGGCCGAGATGCCCGAGGGGGTGCGGGTGTTCTTCGACGTGCTCCGGCCCGAGGCCTCGGTGCTCCTGTGCGGGGCCGGGCACATCGCCGTGCCGCTGGCCCGGTTCGCCCGGGAGGTGGGGTTCGGGGTCACGGTGCTCGACGACCGGCCGGACTTCGCGAACCCCGAGCGGTTCCCCGGTTGCCGGGTCATCGCCCGGGACTTCCGGGAGGCCCTGGCCGAGATGCCCCTCGGGCCCCACTGGCACGTGGTCGTCATCACCCGGGGCCACGAGCACGACGCCGACTGCCTGGAACTGGTGCTCCGCAAGCCCACGGCCTACGTGGGGCTCATCGGCAGCCGGCGCCGGGTGCGGTTCGTGCTGGACATGTTGGGGCGCCAGGGGATTCCCCGGGAGCGCCTGGAGGACGTGTTCACGCCGATCGGGCTTCCGATCGGCGCCGAAAGCCCCGAGGAGATCGCCCTTTCCATCGCCTCGGAGCTCGTCTGCGTGCGGCGCAAGGGTCCCGGGCAGGCCAGGGCGCTCCGGGGGGCCGTGGGAGGTGGGGCATGACCGACCGGGAGATCCTGGAAACCGCCGTGACGCTGCGGCGTCGGGGGGTGGGGGCGTGCCTGGCGACCATCGTGGGGGCCGCGGGGTCCACGCCCCGGGAGGTGGGGGCCAAGATGATCGTCTGCGCCGACGGCACGACCTACGGCTCGGTGGGGGGCGGGTGCGGGGAGAGCCAGGTCAAGAGCGCCGCCCTCCGGGCGCTCTTGACCACCGGCAAGCCGGAACTCCTGGAGGTGGACCTCACCGACGATATCGGCACCAAGGGGGGCGACGTGTGCGGCGGCCGGATGTGGATCTTCGTGGAGCCCCTGTGACGACGCTGCTCCTGCCCTCGTTTCGGTCGTGCTTTTTCTGCGGCACCGAAAACCCGCGGGGGTGGGGCATCCGGTACCGGGTCGAGCCCTCGACGGGCCGGGTCGAGGGGGCGGTGCGGGCCGACCCGGCCTTCTGCGGGTACCCGGGCGTCGTCCACGGCGGCATCCAGGCGGCGCTCCTCGACGACGTGATGTACTGGGCCGTGGCCTGGCGCGCCGGGACGAGCTCGGTCACGGTGGGGCTTTCCACCCGGTTCCGGGCCGTCGCGCCCACCGGGGCGGAGCTTCGGCTCGAGGCCCGGGTGGTCTCGTCGGACGAACGCGACGTTCGGGCCGCCGGCACCCTGCTCGGCCCCGACGGCAGGGTCCTGTGCGAGGCCGAGGGCACCTACCGCCTCCACGCCCGGGAGGTGTTCGAGCGCGACATGCTCCCGTTTCTGGAGTTCGGGGGGTGCCCTCCCGAGGTGGTGGGGCGGTTTCGTGGGCGGGGATAGGGCGGGAACGGGCCGGCGCTAGCGCTTCGCCGGTCCCTTCCCCCCGGGAAACTCGATCACCTTGGGGCCGGCCGGGGGCGGTTCATCGGGCCGTTCCTCCGACACGGGCTCCTCGGGCTCGTCCCGGAACGCCGCCGGGTCGGGCAGGCGCTCGATCCGGATCGGGGTGCCCCCCATGGTGAACGGTTCGCCGTCGATCTGGGAGGGTTCCAGGATCCAGGTCATCTCCTGGAGGGGCACGGTGAGCACCGTGAATCGGATGCGGCGCCACCCCACCTTCACGTCGGGCAGGATCTCCTCGACCCGCGCGAAGAACGCGGGCTTCTCCTCCACGTGGACCAGGATCACGTCCCCGGGTTGCACGCGGGTGTCCATGGGGGTCCCTCCTCACGAATCCGCCGGGGGAAGGATCGGGATCTTCCCGGCCCGCACCAGGGAGGCGTTCTGGAACTGGGGCCGGTGGGTCACCTCGACGCCCACCCACGGCGGCAACTCGATGTCCTCTTCGGGGTGCTTGAGCTCCACCTCGGCGATCACGAGACCCCGGAACGGGTCGTCGAACACGTCCACCTCCCACACGTGGCCTCCGTGGAGCACCAGGTGCCTCGTTTTCCGGATCACCGCGGTGCCTTCCACCCGCATCTCCAGGAGCGCCTCCGCCGCCTCGGGGGGGATCTGCACGTTCACCTCCCGCCGGGCCGCGAGCCCGGGCCCCTTGACCGTTAGGACGCCCCGGCCGTCCTCGAGCCGCACCCTTACGACGGGTTCGAACCCGAGGTAGGCCTGGGCGATCCGCTTGCCCCGGGGAAGCGGCGGGAGGGCCTCGGGCCGCACCAGGAATTTCCGCTCGTACTCCCAGGTGATCATGGCGCGAGGGCCTCCGACCCCGGGTCGTGGCGGGCCCGAAACGCGGCGGCCCGGCCCGGGGACCGGGTGGCGTAGCAGTACAGGCACCCATGGGGGCAGGTGTCGTAGGCGCCGATGTCCACCGAGGGGGCGCACCGGCACCCGTTTCGCTGCCCGGGATCCCTGCGGCCCGACACGGGGAGGCCCCAGACCCGGTGGATCCAGTTTTCGTCGATACACGCCCCGGCCGGGATGCCCGCGGCCTCCAGCGGCTCGCAGCAACTCTGGAGGGGGAGTCCCTCCCTCCGGGCCTCCTCGGCCAGCGCCGCCGCGAGTTCCCCGACGCCTTCTTCCACGGGCTCCAGGCCGGCCCGGGCGAGCCTCTGTTCGGCCGCCCGGTAGGGGTCGTACCAGCTCACGATGGCGTGGTCCACGTGGGGGGCCAGGCGCGCGGCGAGCCGGCCGAAGTTCTCCCGGTGCCAACGGGGGTCGAGGCCGAGCCCGGGCACCACGAGCACGGGGTCGTACCGCCAGGCCACCCGCCCGGGCCCCACGAGCCGGGCGAGCCGTCCCACGGCCTGGATCGCGTCTTCGGTCGGCGGGGCCGCGGGCTCGAGGGCGCGGGGATACCCGGTCACGGTCACGAGCCAGAGGGTCCGGATCCCGTCTCGCTCCCACCCTGGCAGGTCGTCCAGGAGGGGTCCGGGGTTCCGGGTCCAGAGAACGAGCGCGTCCATCGCGCCCCGGGGCGCCGGCCGAAGGTCCACCTCCCGCACGGCCGAGGGCCGGAAGGGATGGCGCACCCGGGCCCGGCCCTCCCGGATCCGGCGGCGGAGCCACGGGGCGTACGCGGCCGGGAGGTCGGTCCGCCGGCTCGCCGACACGATCACCGCCGCCCCCGGGAAAGCACGATCAGGCCCACCGCGTTCACCACGAAGTGGGCCGTCGTGGGCGCCAGGATCCCCCCCGTGGCGAGGGCCGTCCCGCCCAGGGCGAGGCCCGCCACGAACGCCCACACCCCCCAGGGCCAGAGCCCCTCCCGGGGAACCCAGTGGGCCAGCCCAAAGAGGGCCGACGACCCCCACAGCCCGGCGTAGGGAAGCAGGATCGCACGGAACACGAGCTCCTCGGCGAGCGCGCTCAACACGGCGAGCAAGATGGCGTCCACCGGATGGAGCCCCCGGACGAGGCGGGCGAGGAGCGCCTCGAGCCGCCGGCCCCAGGCCGTGCGCCGCGTGAGCACCTGGCCCACGGCCGTGAGGAGCGCGCCCACCCCGAGCCCCCACCAAAGGCCCGAAACCGGGTCGCGGCCGAGCACCAGGGCGCCGTAGGCGGAATGCCCGTAGCGCACCAGGGGCGTCTCCAGGTGGGGCAGCACCAGGAGCGCCAACGCGGCCGCGCCCGCGTAGGCGAACGCGGCCGGAAGCAGGGGCGATCGGGGGACCGTGGTTTCCACGTTCTCCTCTGGCGACGGGGCGATTCCGGCGGGCACGCCGCCGGCGGACGGGGGCGCGCGAAGGCGCCGGGGGCACGGGCGTTCGTAGGTGGCGACGCCGGAACCGCGAGTGGTTTCCGCCTCGTAGCGCCCGAGCCACAGCGGCGT
>NZ_BAAHXI010000025.1:0-48827 GCF_054656955.1 Deferrisoma palaeochoriense | reverse complement strand
TCTGCTCGGCCGTCGCGCTTCGTCGGAACCCCCAGCCCCACCCCCGCAATTTGCACATTTTTTGAGAGACGGCCCACTAGGGCCCCCCAATTTCCGCGAAAGGAGTCGCCATGACGCTCACGACGCTCGTCCGACGCGCCCCCCGGCTGCACCGGGCCGGGTTCACCCCCTTCGTGCCCGAGGCCCCGGCGCTCCTGCCCGTGTGGCAGGCCCTGGAGAACCTGGTGACGGCCGAGCCCGGCCCGTGGGAGGTCGTGACCGACGGCCGGCGGGTCTGGGCCGTGGAGGAGGCCGCCGAGGGCCGGTTCCGGGCCGTGGAACTGGGCCCCGGCGGCTGGACCGAGGTGCCCGCCCCGCCCGACGCCCTCGCGGCGGCCTACGACGCGGCCGCCGACGCCGTCCGCCGCCCTCTGGCGGTCGGGGGCCGCACCGTTCTCGTGCTCCGGCATCCGGGCTTCGCCCGGCGCCTGGCCGAACTGGGGGCCCGGGCCGCCTGAGTTCGGGCCCCTCCCGCACATCGATTTGACCTCCGGCGGGATCGGGATAGGCTCGTTTCGTGCCCCGATCCCCACCCCGCCGGAGGTCTCCCCATGTACCTGGACCGGTTCGACCCCCTCAACGGCGAGCGGCTCGAGATCCTCGACGCCGACGGGAAGATCACGGACGAGTCGCTTCGGCCCGACATCCCCGACGAGCGGATCCGGGACCTCTACGAGTGGATGGTGGCCATGCGGGCCGCCGACGACATGGCCATCCGGCTCCAGCGGGAGGGCCGGATGGGCACCTACGCCCCCGTGGCCGGCCAGGAGGCCGCCCAGTGCTCGGCCGCGGCGCTCACCGCCGAGGACTGGCTCGTGCCCTCGTACCGGGAAACCGGTGCGCTGTGGCTGCGGGGGGTCCCCCTCCACCGCCTCTACCTCTACTGGGCCGGCGACGAGCGCGGCTCGGCCTGGGACCCGGAACTCCGGACCCTGCCGGTCTCGATCCCGGTGGGGAGCCAGGCGCTCCACGCCGCGGGCCTCGGGTGGGCCCTGCGCCTGAAGGGCGAGCGCGCGGCGGCCCTCGTCTACTTCGGCGACGGGGCCACCTCGGAGGGCGAGGTACTCGAGGCCATGAACTTCGCCGGGGTGTTCCGGGCCCACACCGTGTTTTTCTGCCAGAACAACCAGTACGCGATCAGCGTGCCCCGCCGCCGCCAGACCGCCGCGCCCACCATCGCCCAGAAGGCCCTGGCGTTCGGGTTCCCGGGGATCCAGATCTACGGAAACGATCTCCTGGCCGTGCTCGGCGCCGTGGGGGAGGCCCTGGAGCGGGCCCGCTCGGGGGAGGGCCCGACCCTGATCGAGGCCCTGACCTACCGGTTCGGCCCCCACACCACGGCAGACGACCCCACCCGGTACCGCAGCGACGAGGAGGTGGAGCGGATGCGCCGGTTCGACCCGCTGGTGCGGGTGCGCCGGTACCTGGAGGCGAAGGGCCTTTGGTCCGAGGCGGACGAGGCCGCGCTCCAGGAACGCGTGAAAAAACGGGTCCAGGACGAGGTGGACCAGGCGTTCGCGTTCCCCGAGCCCGACCCGGCGGAGATGTTCGACTCCACCTGGGCCGAGCGCCCGGCCTACCTGGACCGCCAGCGCCGGGAGTTCCTCGAGGCGCTGGGCGGGAACGGGTGAGAACCCGGGAGGACTGCCATGGCCAAGCTCAACATCGTGGGCGCGATCAACCAGGCCCTGGACCAGGAGATGGCCCGCAACGACCGGATCGTCCTCCTCGGGGAGGACGTGGGCGGTGAGGGGGGCGTGTTCCGGGTGACCGAGGGGCTGCAGGAGAAGTACGGGCCCGACCGGGTGGTGGACACCCCTCTCGCCGAGGCCGCGATCGTGGGCACCTCGGTGGGGCTCGCCCTGGGCGGGTTCCTCCCGGTGCCCGAGATCCAGTTCGAGGGGTTCCTGTTCCCGGCCCTGAACCAGCTGTGTAACCACATCGCCCGGTTCCGCAACCGCACCCGGGGCCGGCAGACCCTGCGGATCGTGCTCCGGTGTCCGTGGGGCGGCGGCATCCACGCCCCCGAGCACCACTCCGACTCGCCCGAAACCCTGCTCGTCCACACGCCGGGGCTTGCGGTGGTGACCCCCTCGAACCCCTACGACGCCAAGGGCATCCTGCTCGCGGCCCTGCGGCACCCCGACCCGGTGGTGTTCTGCGAGCCCAAGCGGATCTACCGGGCCATCCGCCAGGAGGTGCCCGAGGAGGACTACACCGTGCCCATCGGGAAGGCGGCCGTGGTGCGGGAGGGCGCCGATGTCACGGTCGTGGCCTGGGGGGCCATGGTCCGGGAGGCCGCGGCGGCGGCCGACGCGCTCGCGGCCGCAGGGGTGGGGGCCGAGGTCATCGATCTGAGGACCCTGTCCCCCATGGACTCGGACACCGTGATCGCCTCGGTGCGGAAGACCGGGCGCCTCGTGGTGGCCCACGAGGCGCCCCGCACCCTGGGGCTCGGCGCGGAGATCGCCGCCCGGGTCATGGAGGACGCCCTGACGGATCTCCTGGCCCCGGTGATCCGGGTCACGGGGTACGACGTGGTCATGCCCCTGTTCCGCCTGGAGGACCACTACCTGCCGGACGCCGGCCGCATCGTCGAGGGGGTGCGCCGGGCGATGGCGTTCTGACGGGGGGCTGGGACGCTGGGAGGCTGGGAAGCTGGGAAGCTGGGAAGCGAAAACCCTGTTGCCCCAGGCGCCCGGAGGAGGTTGCGCGCGAGCGGCCGAAATGGAGGCGACGCCATGCCGTACGAGTTCCGGTTTCCCGACGTGGGGGAAGGAATCGCCGAAGGCGAGATCGTGGAGTGGAAGGTGCGGCCGGGCGACCGGGTCGAGGCCCACCAGACCCTGGTGGTCGTCGAGACCGACAAGGCGGTCGTGGAGATCCCCTCCCCGGTGGCCGGCCGGGTGCTGGAGACCCGGGGCGAGCCCGGCGACGTGATCCGGGTGGGCGAGGTGCTCGCCGTCCTCGACACCGAGGGCGGGGCCGAGGAGGCCGCCCCCGGGGCTCCGAAGCCCGAGCCCCGCCCCACGCCGGCGGACATCCCGGTTCCCGGCGGGCGGCCGAAGGCCGAACGGCCCAAAGGGCCGACGGAGCCGGTGGTGCGGCCCTCGGTGGGGGTGGTGGGCCGGCTCGAGGAGGCCCCGGAGGACGAGGGCGAAGAGGCCCCGGCCGCGCCCGAGCCGGCCGGGGTGCGGGCCCAGCTCAGGCGGGCGAAGGTGCTCCCGCGCGACCGGCTCCTGGCCCGGGAACTCGGGGTGGACGTGGACCGCCTCGAGGGCACGGGGCCGGGGGGCCGGGTGACCGAGGCCGACATCCGGCGGGCCGCGGCCGAGGGCCGGCCGGGCCGGGAGGTGACCCCGGCCGAGGGCCGGCCCGACCGGGACGCGTACGGGCCGGTGGAACGGGTCAGGCTCCGGGGGGTGCGCCGGCGGGTGGCCGAGAACATGGTGCGGTCCCTCGCGACGGCCGCCCAGGTGACCACCACCGACGAGGCCCGGATCGGGCTCCTCGTCCACATCCTGGAGAAGGAGCGGGCCCGGGCCGAGGAGCGGGGCGTTCGGCTCACGCTCCTTTCGTTCGTCCTGAAGGCGGCGGCCTCGGCGCTCGGGGAGGTCCCCTGGCTCAACGCCGGGTACGACGACGAGGCCGGGGAGCTCGTGCTCAAGCGGTACGTGAACCTGGGCGTGGCGGTGGAAACCCCCGACGGCCTTCTGGCGCCGGTGGTCCGGGACGCCGACAAGAAGCCCGTCCTGGAGATCGCCCGGGACCTCCAGGATCTGGCCCGCAGGGCCCGGGAGCGCACCCTCGGTCTGGAGGATCTGCGGGGCGGCACGTTCACGGTGAGCAACTACGGGTCCATCGGCGGGATCTTCGCGACCCCCATCCTGAACCCCGGGGAGGCGGGGCTCCTGGGGGTGGGCCGGGCCCGGGAGGCGCTCCTCGTGGAACAGGGCGCGATCCGCCCCGGGTGGGTCCTCCCCCTCTCCCTCACCTTCGACCACCGCATCGTGGACGGCGCCACGGCCCAGCGGTTCCTGCGGGAGGTGGTCCGGAACCTGGAGGACCCCGACCGGGTGTTCTTGGGCGGCTGACGCGGCGACTCGCTCCCGGTGGAAGCCGGGGGCGCGAGGGCTGGATAGCGGTGTCCAACGCGTTGCGATCAAGGATGTTCAACGGCCCGGAGTTCCCCGGCCATTCGTAATGCCGTCTTGGACAAAATCGGGCCGATGATCTCGTGGATCAGCGTTGCGCCGATCACGAGGTTCACCAACGGCGCGGCGAACGGGGCGAACGCGGGATCGCTCCGCATGAGCAGCGCGAGTCCTACCACGATTCCCCCCTGCGGAACGAGTCCGAAGCCGGCGTAGCGCTGCACGCTCTTCGGGGCGTGGCTGAGTCGGGCTCCCACGAATGCCCCCAAAATCTTTCCGGTTGCCCTGCCGACAACGTACAGGGGGATGAGAGACGCTACCGAACCGATTCCAGAGAACTTCAGGTGCATCCCGCTCAAGGTGAAAAAAAGGACGAAGATTAACTCCTCTGTGTACCGTTCCAGGAGGCCGAAAATCCGATCTTGAACCGGGTTGGTGTTGACCACAACCGCTCCCATGGCCATCGTGGCCAGCAGTTCGTCCGTGCGCAGATAGCGGGCAAGGCCGAACGCGAGGGACAGCGCGGAAAGGAGCAAAACAATGAGACTGCCCTCGGAAGCTCGCGAGAGTAGCGATCCCATAGCGTTGAGAAGCAGTCCGCACGCAATGCCTACCAGAATACCTCCTGCGATCTCTCCGAGCGCCGCCAACACGGCCCCGGCCTCCATCCCCCCGCTCCCGAGGAATGATCGGGCAAACGCCACGCACAGGCTGTAGTTCATGATCCCAATCGCGTCGTCGAACGCGGCGACGCCGAGGACCGCGGAGGTGACGGGGCCTTCGGCCTTGTATTCGTGTACGACCGCCAAGGTCGCCGAAGGGTCAGTGGGAGAAGCGAGTGCGCCCAGAAGGAGACAGAACGCCACGGTCTCCGGTCCACCAGCACCCGGTGGGCCCGGGGCAACCCAGGTCAGGAACGCCAAGGTGACGAGGGCGGCCGCAGCCACGGCGAGTTCGGCCTCAAAGAACACCATCGAGAGAATCGCCGGTCCGAGTTTCCTCATGCGGGCGCGGGTCAGCGATCCTCCTACTTCGAACGTGATAAACGCCAGTGCCACGTTCGTCACGAGATCGGTGTGTTCCGGGAAGCTTGGCGGAACAATCGGAAGAAGATCGGGATTTAGCAGGATTCCGGCGAGAATGTAGCCGGTGACCTTCGGAAGCCCTACCCGCGAGGCCAGTCGCCCCGAGATGAAGCCGGCGGCGAGGAGAAGCCCGACGATCAGAGATGGGGGCAGGCTCATCGAAGGCCCTCCTTTCACGTTGGGGGGCTCGGCACGGGGTGGTGTGGCCCGGATTGAGGCTCCAACCCAAAAGCCGCTCGCAGGGCCACGGGTGTCAGAAGAAGGCTTGCCGCCATATTGACGAGTGCCACCGCCGTCATCAAGTCGGCGAGTGCGCCGGTGAACACCCCCTGGCGCACGGCCACGGCCACCACCACCAGCGACACCTCCATCCGGGGGAGCATCCCGATGCCGACCTGGAGCGCCCACACGGGCTTGAGCCGGCCCAGGAGCGCCCCCAGGGCGGCGCCCAGGAACTTCCCGGCGAAGCTCACCCCGACGAACAGCGGGCCCACCCGCCCCAACCCCCCGAGCCCCCCCAGGTCCAGCGACGAACCCAGGTGCACGAAAAAGAGCGGGATGAACACCCCGTAGGCGACGGCGTGGACCCGGTCGAGGAGCTTTTCCTCCCCCATGCGTTCGCGCACGGCCAGGCCGGCCACGAACGCGCCGGTGATGCCGGCCAGGCCCACGGTTTCGGCCAGGGCGGCGAGCCCCAGGGTCACGATCACCACGAAGGTGAGCGGGGCCTCCGGCAGGTGGATCCGGCGAAACTGGCGGTACAGGGTCGGCAGGATCTTCCAGGCGAACAGCCCGGCCAGCACGAAGTACACCGTGGCCTTCCCCAGCACGGCTTGGGGGGACCCCGTTCCGAGCACCACGGCCAGGAGGCACAGGGCCAGTACGTCGTCCAGGATGGCCGCGCCCACCAGCGTCGCCCCGACCCGGGTGCGGATGCGGCCGGCCTCGAGCAGGGTCACGGCGGTGATGCCGATGCTCGTGGGGGTGAACAGGGCGCCGGTGGCCAGGGCCTGGGGCAGCCCGAATCCCAGCCACCGGGCCGCCGCCACCCCCAGGGCGAACGGGACGGCCACCCCGCCCAGGGCCACGAGGGTCGAGGGCCCCCCGGCCCGCCGGATCTCCTTGAGGCTCGACTCGGTGCCGGTGAGGAGCAGAAGGAACACGAGCCCGAGGTCGGAAAGGGCCGTGAACGCCTCGCCCCGGAGCACCTCGGCCGGAAACCCCCCGACGGAGGCGAGGAGGATCCCGGCCAGGATCTGGCCCAGGATCGGCGGCAGCTTCACCCGGTCGAACGCCTGGCCCAGCACCTTGGCCGCCGCGAGCGCCAGGGCCAGGGTCCCGAGGAACGCGGCCGGGTTCACCGGGGCTCTCCCGTCCGGAGCCGGTGGAGGGCCCGGATCACCTGGAGCGACCCGATCTCCCCCACGAGTTCGTCGCCGTCCACCACGGGCACCCACAGCACCGATTTGGACTCCATGAGGTGCACCACCTCCCCGCAGGGGGTGTCGGGGGCGACGCGGTGCACCACCCGGCCCTCGGTGAAGCAGCAGGTGCAGTCGGCCGCGCCGTGGGCGAGGCTCCGGAACCGGAGCTTCAGGAACCGGGAGTAGGAGGCCTCGGCCGGCTCCAGGGTCCGGAAGAGGTCGCGCCGCAGGAGGATGCTCTGGAGCCCCGCCCGCGCCGGCGGATCGGGCACGATCCAGGCGTGGTCCACGGTGAGGAACACCTCGATCGCGTCCAGGACCGGCATGTGGGGCGGCAGAAACGCGGCCGCGGCGAAGGTGGGGTCCATGATCTCCCGGGCCGGGAGGTCGTGGAACGCCTCGACGAGTCGGCGGATGTCCTCGGGGGTGTGGTCCATGGCGGGCCTCTGGGGAAACCGTGCGGACGTTGGGACGTTAGGACGTGTGGACGGGGAAACCGCCGCAGGGGCGTCCGGCTTCCACGGCGTCCGCCCCGCGACGTACGACGTGCGGCCTGCGGGTTTCCTGCCTTCTATTCCGGCCCTCCGGCCTTCCGCCGCAGGCGGTTTCGCCGGTGCTCCAGGCGGGCCCGGTCGGCCGGGGGCCAGTGGGGGAACCCGAGGGCCCGCTCGACCCAGGAGAGGGCCCGATCGAAGGCGCCCAGGTGGTGCTCCAGCACCTTGGCCGCCTCTTCCACGGGTTCGAGCCGGCCCGGCTCCAGTGTGGCCCATTCCTCCCAGACCGCAAGGGCCTCGCGCCAGGCGCCCCGGCGCTTGTGGGCCCGGCCCAGTTCCCGCAGGGCCCGCGTGCGCGCCCCCCGGCTGGGAGCATCCCGAAGCCCGGCCGCCAGGGCCTCGCAGGCCCGTTCGGTTCTCCGGGCCCGGGCGTGGAGGAACCCCACCCCCAGGGCCTCGGCCCCCGCCGGACGGCGGGCCGCGCACCCGGCGGCCCAGAGGAGCCCCGCGAGGCTCAGGATGTCGAGGCGGTTGTGGGAGAACACCCGGGCCAGCGCCTCGTCGGCCCCCCGGCGCAGGAACCGCTGGTAGACGGAGGGGATCTCCGACCCGGGTACGTCGCCCCGGCGGCGCACCCCGAGCACCCCGGCCTCCAGGGTCACGAGCCGGCAGTCCGGGTGGGAGGGCTTCCACAGGGTGCGGGCCGGGGGCAGGAGGTCGAGGTGGGGCGCCCCATCCAGGGGCCATGTGAGGCGGTTCAGGATGTGGCGGGTTTCGAGGAGAGGCACGTCGAACCGCCGGCCGTTGTAGGTGACCAGACACCCGACCCCCTCGAGTTCCCGGGCCAGGGCGGCGAGAAGGGCGGCCTCCCGGTCGAGGTCCTCCAGGAAGAGCTGCACCACCCGGAATCCCCCCCGGTCCGGGTCCCACCGGCCGACCCCCACCAGGAACGCCACGGTGCCCGCGCCGCCGGCGAGCCCCGTGGTCTCGGTGTCGAGGAACGCCAGGGCCTCGGGCCGGTCCACCCGGCCGAGTTCCCCGGGAAACAGGTCCCGCAGCGCCCCGTCGGGCGGCTCCCCCAGGGCGGCCACCGGAAGCCGGCCGTGGA
Organism: Deferrisoma palaeochoriense; assembly: GCF_054656955.1. Lineage (NCBI taxonomy): Bacteria > Pseudomonadati > Thermodesulfobacteriota > Deferrisomatia > Deferrisomatales > Deferrisomataceae > Deferrisoma > Deferrisoma palaeochoriense. Next base: position 40,523 of record NZ_BAAHXI010000025.1, on the reverse strand, counting down.
ACCGCCCGGCCCCGGCGACGGCCTCGGTGCGGAACACGGGGCCGAAGGGGGTCTCGGCCCGCGTCCCGGCCACGAACCGCTCCAGGGGGACTCGCCGGCCCGGCCGGTCGAGGCGCTCGAGCCGGGCCCGGAGGTCCGGGTTCCCGGGGGAGGGGGCGCGGTCCAGGCGGCGCAGCCGATCGGCGAGCCGGCTCATGCGGTCCGAAGCAGCCGCTCGAGGATCCGGCGGGCGGCCGCCTTGGCCTCGGGCCCCACCTCCCCCGGGGGGCCCACGCAGGAGGGGCAGCCGGCCTCGCACCGGCAGGCCCCGAGGAGGTCCAGGGCCGATTCCAGAAGGTCCCGGCTCCGGCCGAAGATGCCCTCGGCAAGGCCGCTCCCGCCGGGATAGCGCTCGTAGAGAAACAGCGTGGGCTCGAGGGCCTGCACGGCCGCGTCGGAGTTCACGGGGCCCGGCCCGGCGTCCCACCGGCCCTCCCGGTCGCCCAGGGCCCGGCCCAGGTCGCCGGTGTCGCACAGGCAGTGGAGCGCGGCCAGGTGGTGGAGCGCGTGGCCGAGGCCCGCGATGCCGTCGAGGAACGCGGCGTCCGTGAGCCCCAGGGCCTCGGCGAGCCCGACGGGGAAGGTCCACCAGGCCGCGGTGGTGTGCATCTCCTGGTCCGGCAGGTCCACCTCGCCGTACCCCACGTTCTCCACGGTGTAGAACTTGAGCTTCTTGTACCCCGGCACCCGGCTCACCACGTGCACCTCGCCCCACTCGGCCCGGGCCCCCGGGAGATCGGCGGCGCCGAAGGCCTCCAGGATCCGCACCTTGGCGTAGGTGATGGCCTGGGTGTAGTAGTCCGGGTCCACGGGCCGCACGTAGGCCTTGCGGCCGTCCCAGTCGAGGTGGTCCACCTGGTAGGGCCGGCCCTCCACCATGTAGATGGCCCCCGGGTGGATCGTGGTGGGCGCGCTCTCCAGGTCCACCTGGGCGATCACCCGGGGCCGGGGGCCCGAGGTGTCGATCACGGTGAAGTTGTCGGGGTCGGCCGTCCGCAAGGCCACCTGGTCGGCCGGGTAGGCGTCCTCGATCCAGTGCCACCGCCGGCCCGCCCGGCGCACCACGCCCTTCTCCTCGAGGTAGGCCAGGATCTCCTCCAGGGGTTCGGCGCCGAAGGCCTCCCCCTCCTCGAAGGGCAGCTCGAAGGCGGCGCACCGGATGTGGCTCACGAGCACGTGGAGGTTGTCCGGGTCGATGAGCCCCAGTTCCGGGGGCGCCCCCAGCACGGCCTCGGGGTGGGTCACCACGTACTGGTCCAGGGGCTGGCTCGAGGCCACTAGGACGGCCGCGCTCACCCCGGTGCGCCGGCCCGCCCGGCCGGCCTGCTGCCAGGTGCTCGCCACGCTCCCCGGGTACCCGGTGAGCACGGCGGCCTCGAGTTGGCCGATGTCGATCCCGAGTTCCAGGGCGTTGGTGGCCACCACCCCCCGGATCGTGCCGTCGCGCAGGCCGCGCTCGATCTCCCGGCGCAGGTCCGGCAGGTACCCGCCCCGGTAGCCCCGGACCCATCCCTTGCGGTCGGGCCGGCGCTCGAACTTGTCCTTGAGGTACCGGGTCAGGATCTCCACCTGGAGCCGGCTTCGGACGAACGCGATGGTGGACACGTTTTCCCGGAGGAACCGGGTGGCGATCTTCCGGGCCACCCCCACGGCCGAGGCCCGGAGGCCCAGGGCCGGGTCGATCACGGGCGGGTTCACGAAGAGGAGGTGCTTTTTCGCCCGGGGTGCCCCCGACTCGGTGATCTCCACGAGGTCCTCGGCGCCGGTGAGCCGCCGGGCCAGGTCCCCGGGGTTCCGGAGGGTGGCCGACGAAAGCAGGAAGGCGGGGTCGCTTCCGTGGAACCGGCACACCCGCCGGAGCCGCCGGAGCACGTTGGCCACGTGGGAGCCGAAGATGCCCCGGTACACGTGCATCTCGTCGATCACCACGTACCGGAGGCTCCCGAAAAAACGGGCCCATCGGGGGTGGTGGGGCAGGATGCCCTGGTGGAGCATGTCGGGGTTGGTGAGCACGATCCGGGCCTGGTCCCGGACCCGGCGGCGGATGTCCTGGGGCGTGTCGCCGTCGTAGGTGAAGGCCGGGAGGTCCCGGCCCAGGGCCCGGGCGAGGCCCTGGAGTTCGGCCAACTGGTCCTGGGCCAGGGCCTTGGTGGGGAAGAGGTAGAGGGCCCGGGCGTCGGGGTCCCGCAGCAGCGTGGTCACGACCGGGAGGTTGTAGCACAGGGTCTTGCCCGAGGCCGTGGGGGTGACGGCCACGAACCCCCGGCCGGCCAGGGCCGCTTCGGCCGCGGCGGCCTGGTGGGTGTAGGGCCGCTCGATGCCCCGGGCCCGCAGGGCCGCCACGAGATCGGGATGGACCTCCTCCGGGAACGCCGCCGTGCGCGGCGGCAGGGCCTCCAGCACCTCGTGGCGGGTGACGCACGGCCCCAGGTTTCGGTCGCGCAGGAGGGCCTCGACGATCTGTTCCACACCGGCTCGCATGGGGCCCGAGGATAGCAGAGCGCCGCGGGGAGGGGGAAGGAGAGGGGCGGGTTTGGGGAATGGGGAATGGGGAGTCGAAACCGGGGAAGGGCCCTGGTGTGGCGTGCACGGACCGAGAACCGATGGACCGAAGACCGACGACCGCCCTTATGCTTTGAGGTCCAGCACGTGGCCCTCGGCGACCTCGGGCGGGGGTTCCTCGGGTTCGGGGGGCTCCCGAGGCGGGGCGCGGCGGTCGTCCGGGTTCCCCCGGCGTTCTCCCTCCCGGTGGTCCCGGTCCCGGATGCGGGCCTCCTCGGCCTGCTCCGCGCCCGTGACGTCCCGGTGGACCTCCTCGACCCGGTGCACCGCGGCCTGGGTGGCCAGGCGGTTCGCCAGCACCTTCTGTTCGGGGTCGAGCCGCTTGAACTCCTCGAGACCCCGGCTCATGGCGGCCAGGTCCATCATCCGCACGCCGTCGGGCATCGGACCCCTCCGGGTTTCGGGTTCACCTTTCGTTTCGGCGGGTTGGGATCCGGACTTGAGCCGTCTTCCTTTTGGGGTACCCTGGGGCCCGTGTCGGTTCTCAACGTCTCGAGGGAGGATGTCCATGTGGACGGCGATTCGGAGGGCGGTGGTGCTTGCGGCGGTGGGGTTGGCGGCGTGCAGCGGGGGCGGGGGCGAAAGCCACGAGACGAAGGCGATGTCCATCAAACCGTCGGAGGACCTGAGCGCGGAGGCGCTCGAGATCCTCAACGCCAAGTGCACGGTCTGTCACACGAGCGAGCGGTTCGAGGCCCGCCAGTTCACGGCCGAGGAGTGGAACGAGGTGCTCGAGCGGATGGTCACCAAGGGCGCCCGGCTCTCGGGCGACGAACTGGACGTGCTGCGGCACATCCGCAGGTAGGGGCGGGTCGGCTCAGCCGATCTCCTCCGGGGTGAACGCCACGACCCGGTCGATCCGGTCGGCGCCGGTCAGGAGCATCACGAGCCGGTCCACGCCCAGCGCGATGCCGGCGCAGGGGGGCACCCGGGCGAGGTCGGCCAGGAACCCCTCGGGCAGGGGGCCGGCCCAGGCGCCCCGGGCCCGCCGCAGGGCGAGTTCCGTCTCGAACCGGGCCCGCTGCTCGGCGGGGTCGGTGAGCTCGGTGAAGGCGTTGGCGAGCTCGAGCCCCCCGGCGTAGAGTTCGAACCGCTCAGCCCGGTCGGGCCGGTCGGGCCGCCGGCGGGCGAGGGCGGCCTGGTCGAGGGGGTAGTCATAGAGGAACGCGGGCTTTCCGAGCTCCGCGAGCGCCGGCTCCACCCGTTCCACCAAGAGTTCCTCGAACATCCCCCGGCCCAGCGCCTCCTCCGGGTCGGCGCCGGCCCACCGCCGAAACGCCTCGTCCACCGGGATCCGGGGCCAGGGGGGGGCGAGGTCCACCTCTCGGCCGGCGGTCCGGATCCCGGGCCCAACCCCGGCGGCCCGGGCGACCGCGGGGATCAGGTCCTCGCACTCGGCCATCAGGTCCTCGTAGGTCGCGCCGACCCGGTACCACTCGATCATCGTGAACTCGGGCAGGTGGAGCCGGCCCCTCTCCCCGGCGCGCCAGCACCGGCAGACCTGGAAGATCCGCTCCCACCCCCGGGCCAGGAGCCGCTTCATCGCAAGCTCCGGGCTCGGGTGGAGCACCCCCCCCTCGGCGGGCACCGGGTCGATGTGGGCCTCGGGCAGGGGGGCGGGCAGGAGGTGGGGGGTCTCCACCTCCACGTACCCCCGTTCCACGAAAAAGGCCCGGACCGCCGCGACGATCCGGGCCCGGGCCCGCAGAAACGGCTCCCGCGGATCGGCCACCGCTACTCCTTCACCCGGGTCACGTACTGGCCGGTGCGGGTGTCGATCTGGATCTTGTCCCCTTCCTCCACGAAGGCCGGGGCCTGGAGCTCGTACCCGGTCTCCACCTCCACGGGCTTCGTGACGTTGGTGGCCGTGTCGCCGCGGGCCGCCGGATCGGCCCGGGTCACGGTGAGCACCACGAAGTTGGGGAGCGTCACGCCGATGGCGCGGCCCTGCCAGAGCACCACGTCCACCTCGAGGTTGTCGGTGAGGAAGTACCGGCTGTCGCCCAACTGGTCGGCTGACACCTGGTACTGCTCGTAGGTCTTCTGGTCCATGAAGGTGTAGAACTGGCCGTCCGTGTAGAGGTAGTTCATCTTGCGCTCCTCCACGTCGGCCGGCTTGAAGGTGTCGCCCGAGCGCCAGGTGCGGTCGAACTGCACGCCCGTGAGCATGTTCTTGAGCCGGCACTTGTAGAGCGCCTGGCCCTTGCCCGGCTTCGAGAACTCGAAGTCCACGATCACGTAGGGCTCGCCGTCGAGTTCGAGCTTCAAGCCCTTGCGAAGATCACCCGCCTTGTACATGTCGAAAAGCTCCTTGGCCGGAGGTTGGGAAAGGGCGTATTTTTACCGCCCCTCCGGGTGCCCTGTCAAAACGAAAGGAGCTGAAACTGAACGCGTTTCCCGTGCGCTGGCCGCCCGAGTACCGGCGGACGGCCGAGGCCCTGGGGCCCGGAAGCCCGCTTCACGCCATGGGGGACCCCGGGCCGGACGAGGACGGGCCCGATCCCGACGCCCTTGCGGACCCCACGGGGGAGGAGGCGCTCCACCCGGTGCCGTTCGTGGTGCAAAAGCACGCGGACCGGGTGCTCGTGCTCGCGGCCCACCGGTGCTTCTTTTACTGCCGGTTCTGCTTCCGGCGGGGCGGTCCGGCCCACCGGGAGTCCCCGGGTGCGGCGGACTGGGAGCGGATCTTCGCCTGGCTGGGGGAACGGGGCGAGGTCGAGGAGGTGATCCTCTCGGGCGGCGACCCGCTCACCCTGCCCGACCGCGCGATCGCGTGGATTGGGGGGCGGCTGGCGGCGATCCCGCACCTGCGGCGCTGGCGGATCCACACCCGGGCCCCGGTGGTGGTGCCGCGGCGGGTGGGACGGGGGCTCCTCGAGGCGCTCGCGGCCGGCCCCCCCTGCCGGGTGGTGCTCCACGCGAACCACCCGGCCGAACTGCGGCCGGCCGTGGCCGAGGCGGTGGGGCGCCTCCGGCAGGCCGGGGTCGCCGTGGAGAACCAGGCCGTGCTGCTCGGGGGCGTGAACGCCGACCCGGAGACGCTGGCGGGGTTGGTGAAGGGGCTCGAGGCGTGGGGGATGAGGCTGCGCTACCTGCACCACCCCGACCGGGCCCCGGGCACGGCGCGGTTCCGGGTGAGCCTGGCCCGGGGGCTCGAAACGGTGCGGTCGGCCGAGCGCAGGCTGGGCCCGGAACTGCCCTACGTGGTGGATTTGCCCACGGGCCACGGAAAGGCGTTCGTCCGCGACCTGGCGCCGGTGGCCGAGGAGCGGGCCGGCGGGCGCCGGCGCGTGCGGTACCGGTGGGCCCGGCCTTCGGGGTGGCGCTCGCTCGTGGCCGGCGACCGGGCCGAGTGGTGGGACGTGTGGGAGCCGGTGCCCCCTCGTTGACCGGTTTTCCGCCGGGTTGTTAGGATCACATCCCCGTTTTTTACCACGGAGGGCACGGAGGACACGGAGGGACGCGTTTTCGGACCTGCCCCCTCCGTCGCGGGCCCGTACGGCGCCCCGCGAGGCCGTGCCCCTGCCGTCGACCGTAGACCGACGACCGGAGACCGATCCTCCCATGATTCCCGTTCTGGACGCCGTGGAGATCATCCTGGGGGCCGTGAGGCCCCTACCCCCCGAAAAGGTCTCGATCCTCGAGGCCGACGGCCGGGTGCTCGCCGAGGACATCGCGGCGCCCCGCGACCTGCCCCCCCACGACAACTCGGCCATGGACGGCTACGCCGTGCGCCACGCCGACCTCGCCCCGGGGGTCGTTCTCGAGGTGCTCGAGGAGATCCCGGCCGGCACGGATCCCACCCGGGGCCTGGGGCCGGGCCAGGCCGCGAAGATCATGACCGGGGCCCCGATCCCCGCCGGGGCGGACACGGTGGTGCCGGTGGAGGACACCCGGCCCCTGGACGGCCGGGTCGAGATCGTGAGCGTTCCCAAGGCCGGGGCGAACATCCGGCCCCGGGGCGAGGACGTTCGGGAAGGGGAGTTGGTGCTCCCCCGGGGCACCCGGGTGCGGCCGGCCGAGGTGGGCATGATGGCGAGCCTGGGCCGGGCCTTCGTGCTGGTGCACCAGAGGCCCCGGGTGGCCGTGCTCGCCACCGGCGACGAGATCGTGGATCTCGACTCCCCGGCCCAGGGGTCCAAAATCATCAACTCGAACTCCTACGGCGTGGCGGCCCAGGTGGCCGAGGCCGGCGGGGTGCCCGTGGTGCTGGGCATCGGACGGGACGACCCCGACGGGCTCCTCGAGATGTTTGAGCGGGCCCGGACCTGCGACGCCGTGATCACCACCGGCGGGGTCTCCATGGGCGACTACGATTTCGTGCGGCCCGTGCTGGCGAAGGCCGGGGTGGCCGTGCAGTTCTGGAAGGTCGCCATGAAGCCCGGAAAACCGGTGGTCTTCGGGCTCCGGGGGGCGTCCCCCGTGTTCGGGCTCCCCGGGAACCCGGTGTCGGCCATGGTGGCCTTCGAGCAGTTCGTGCGGCCGGCCCTCCGGAAGATGCAGGGCCACGCCCGGCTGTTCCGGCCCGTCGTCGAGGCCGTGCTGGGCGACGAGGCCGGCCCGGTCAAGACGAAGGCCGGCCGGATGGACTTCGTGCGGTGCCGGGTGGAGCGCCGGGGCACCGGGTTCCGGGTGGTGAGCGTGAAAAAGCAGGGCTCCGGGATCCTGAGCACCCTGGTGGAGGCCAACGGGCTCTTGGTCATCCCGTCTGACTCCACGGGCGCGAAGCCGGGGGACCTCGTGCGGGTCCAGATCTACGACGAGGGGTTCCTCGACCAGACGGAGCCGGGGATCGGGCCGTGAAGCCGGCCGTCTGCCTCGTGTGCGGGCCCTCCGGAAGCGGCAAGACGACGCTCCTGGAGCGCCTGGTGGGGGAACTCACGGCCCGGGGCCGCCGGGTGGCCACTGCCAAGCACCACCGGGGCCGGGTGGAGGTGGACCGGCCGGGAAAGGACACCTGGCGCCACCGGAAGGCCGGGGCGGTGGCCACGTTCTTCGTCACGGCCGACGAGATCGTGGTGTTTCGCGACCGGCCGGCCGACGTGTCGCCCGCCGTTCTTGCGGGGTGGTGCCCGGCCGGGACCGAGCTGCTTTTGGTGGAAGGATTCAAGGGCCTCACCGAGTATCCCCGGATCGAGGTCGTGCGGCGGGGGTTCGAGCGGGAGATTCCATGGACCGAGAACGTTCTCTGCGTCGCCACCGACCTCGCCGGGTTCGGGGCGCCCTGCCCGGTGTACGGCCTGGAGGACGCGGCCGGCCTGGCCGACCTCGTGGAGCGGGCGCTCCTCACGCCCGCTACCTCCGGCTGACCGATCCCCCCTTCCCGGAAGATCTCGCCGGTTACGACGGGGTGGCGGTGGGGGCGGAGTTCTGCCCCCGCCGGCTCGCCGCTCCGGGCGAGTTGGCGCCCTACCTCCGGCGGTGGAAAAGCCAGGGGCTCGGCGTCCAGTTCGTCACCCCGGCCGTGCGGGAGGGGGCGTTCGAGGCCGTGTGGGCGTGGCTTCGCGCCGCCCTCGAGGTCGCCCCGGGCGCCGAGGTGGCCTTCAACGACTGGGGGCTTTGGGAGAGGGCGCGGGCCGAGGGGCTCGCCTTTCGGGGGGTGGCCGGCCGGCTCCTCTCCCGGCAACGCCGGGGTCCCCGGGTGCTCGGCATGGTGGCGGCGGCCGCCCCGCGGGAGGCCCGGGAGCTCCGGGGAAGCGTCTGGGACGAGCCCGAAGGGGTGCGGCTCCTGGAGGAGTTCGGGGCCGTGGGGGTGGAGCTCGATCTCATCCTGCCGGGGCTCCGGGTGCCCGCGCTCCCCGGGGGGGTCACGCTCCGGGTCCACGCCCCCTGGATCCCGGTGACCGTGGCGTTGGCGTGCCCCTGGACCGAGGCGCCGCTGGCCTGCGATCGGCCGTGCCGGGCGGCCGAACCCGCGTGCCTGCGGAACGACGAAGATCCCCACCCCCTCTGGTCCCGGGGCAACACGCTGTTCCTCCGGCGGGAGAGCGAACCCCCCGCCGCCTACCTCGCCCGGCTAGGAGCCGAGCGGCTCCTGTGGTCCCCCGAGATCCCGGGGTAGGGCGCCGGAACCGGGTTGCCAGAGCCCCGTCCGCGGGGCAACCTCCCGGGGGCATCACCGCGTCCCGGGGGCCGTGCCCCCCGGCTGGGACTGGCCGTGAGGTCTCGCGCTCCGAAATTGCGAGCCGCCTGGCTGCCCGGCCGCCTAGCCGCCCGGCGGGTCCGGCCCCTCAGTCGTCGAAGTCGCCCTGGGGGCCTTCCTCCTTGTGCAGGGTCTTGGCCCGCGCCCGGATCTTCTCCTCGGTCCACTCGGCCGGGTCCTCGATCCGCTCGGCCTTGGGTCCGAGGTCGTAGGACTCGGCCCGGAGGATGGCCTCGATCGCCAGCGGGGCCGTGTCGGCCGCGTTGAACACCTCGGTCAGGAGCCGGTAGGTGAACTCCTCCACCCCCCGGATCATCCGTTCCCGGATCTCGGCAGGCTGAGCCCAGAGTTTGTTCTCAAAGGGGAGGTTGAGCTTCTTGTAGTCGCCCTTCTTCCACCCCTTCTCCTTGGCGAAGGCCACCATCTCGGCCCAGAGTTCGTCGGTCACCCCCGCCCCGGGTTCCCGCACGAACTCGCCCTGGTCGTCGAGGATGGCGTTCCCGTACTCGTTCACCTTGACCCCCCAGGAGATCATCTGGAGCGCCGTGGCCACGTTGGCCTTGGTGGTCCGGGTCTCGGCCGCGATCCGCCGCAGGCGCTCGAAGCTGTTCCCCGAGGTGCCGTGCTGGGCGCCCGAGACCCCGTAGGGCTCCAGGGCCTTGTGGATCTCGGCGGTAAGTTCCACCTGGATCCCGGCGTCCGAGTCCTGGATGCCGTGGGAGGTGCCGTTGTTGAGGGCGATCCAGTCGGGGAACACCCCGTGGGCGTTGAGGCCCCGCACCAGGAACAGGGCCTCGTCGGGGGTCGAGAGGCCCGACTCCCCCTTGATCTCTCCCACCTCGGTCTCGAGGCCGGCCCAGGCGGGCACGTACCGGTAGAGGTCGAGGTTCGTAAGCAGGTTCTCGTCGTCGGGCAGGTGGGAGGCGTCGATCGCGATCGAGGTGATGCCGGCGTCGAACATGCTGGGGATCTCGGTGCGGGCCGTCTCCACGTCCTTGGGTTTCTTGAGGGTGTAGTGGTCCGCGTGGATCGCCACGGGCACGGTGATCCCCAGCTCGTTGGCGGCTTGGTCCACGTAGGTCGCCATGTTCCAGTAGTTCACGGCGCAATAGGCGCCGGTGCCGCCCTCGCTTTTGGCGATCTCGATGATGACCGCGGCGTTGGCCCGCTGGGCGGCCCGCAGCACCCCGTAGATCACGAACCGGTTCCGGGCGTTGGCCGCGATGGCCATGGCGCCGCCCTTGGCGAGCATGGCCCGGTCGATCACCTTGCCGCTCACCAGAAGCGCCCGGGAGTGGGGGAACAGCTTCCGGACGTTGGGCGGCCGGCCCACCTCGAGGGCCCTCTGGAACTCCTGGGAAGCGGACGACACGATCTGGCTCATGGAGATACCCCTCCGTCGAGGAACGGGGCCGCCCCGGGGCGGCCGAATCGATGGAAACCGCCGGAGACGCCTACTTTTACGGAATCCAACGGGGCGGGTCAATGGTGTCCGCCGGGCGTCGGCCGGGCGAGGGGCCCGGCGGTACGCGTCGTGGACCGTAAGCTCGTAGAGCCTGGCCGTGCGTGGATCTGGGGGCGTTGTCTTCGCTGACCCCCTCGCAGGGGCCGCCTCGGCTCGGTCCGCTGCGGCGCGTGAGGGCACGCGCCGCGGCCGCTCCCCTCGAGCCGGGCGGGCCTTGCTGCTCGGGCGTCGCGCTCCGACAACGCCCCCAGCTCCACCCGGTTGCCGGACACCCCTACGGGGGCCACGCCACAGGGCGCTGCGCTGCGCGCCCGGTTCAGCCCAGCCAGAGGGGGAGGGTCGCTGCGCTCAGGAGGGTGCTCAGGCTGATGGCGGTCGAGGCGAGCCCCGGGTCGCCCCGGAGTTCCCGGGCCATCACCAGGGTCAGGGTGGCGGTGGGGGAAGCCAGGAGCACCACGGCCGCCGTCCGCTCCACGCCCGAGGCGCCGGCCACCCCAAGGAGCACGGTGCCGAGCGCAGGTAGCGCCAGGTTTTTGAGCGCCGTGGAGGTGAGGGCCGGCACGGGGTGGCGCAGGGCCTGGAGCCCGAGGTCGGCGCCGATCAGCAAGAGCGCCAGGGGAAGCCCCATGCTCCCCAGGATCCGCAGGGTCTCCCCGGCCAGGTCCGGGAGGGGCAGGCGGAAATAGCTCCACACGAGCCCGAGAAGGCTCCCCACGATCACGGGCTGGAGCGCGATCCGCCGGGCGAGCCCCCCGAGGCCGGGCCGCTGGCCCGAAGCGGTCACGAGCGCGAGCACCGAGAGAAAGTTGTTGGCCAGCATGAAAAACGCGGCGTACACCCCGGCGAACTGTAGGCCCCGGTCCCCGAGCCCGTAGTAGGCCACGGCGAGCCCGATGTAGCCCAGGTTCGCGTGCACCGAGGCCTGCACGAAGGTCCCCCGGCTCCCGCCCCGAAGCCCCAGCACCGGGGCTACCACCTGGGCCAGGAGCCATACGGTGCCGATGGCCGACACGGCGGCCACGATGCCCGCCGGCCGGAACACCTCCCGGAACGGGGCGGCCGAGATCTTGAGGAAGATGAGGCAGGGTACGGCCAGGTAGTAGGCCAGGCGGTTCGCCGGCGCCCGGAATTCGGGCGGAAGGAGCCCGAGGCGCCGGCCGGCCCAGCCCACGAGGATCACCAGGAAAACGGGAAGGACGCGTAGGATCGGCGCCATGGGCCAGGTCGGGTTGGGGGTGAGGGGGAAAGCGGTCGGCGCGCGGGGCGGGCCCGAACGAAGCGCCCGGCGCCCCGGCCCGCAGGGTTTCCCGGGCTTTCAGTCTCCCAGCCTACAGGAGGTTGTACTTTTTCATCCGGTACCGCAGGGCGTCGCGGGTGAGGCCGAGCATCTTGGCGGCACGGGTCTGGTTGTTCCCGGTTTTCTCGAGCGCCTGGACGATGAGCTCCCGCTCCACCTCCTCGATGTCCACGCCCTGGTCCGGAAGCACCACCACCCCCGGCTGGGGCGCGGCGCCGGAGGCCGCGGGCCTGCGCTCGGGCCCCCCGCCCTTGATCTTCCAGGGCAGGGCGTCCACCCCGATCTCGTCGCCCGTCGAGAGGATCACGGCCCGTTCCACCACGTTCCGGAGTTCCCGGATGTTGCCGGGCCAGTCGTAACGCTGGAGGAACGCCTCGGCCTCCTCCGAGAACCCCCGGAACGAGGTCTTGAACTCCCGGTTGTAGGTCTCGAGGAAATGGTAGGCCAGGGGCAGGATGTCCTCGCGCCGCTCCCGCAACGGCGGGAGCACGATGGGCACCACGCTGAGCCGGTAGTAGAGATCCTCCCGGAACCGCTTCTCGGCGATGGCCTGCTCCAGGTCGGCATTGGTGGCGGCGATGATCCGCACGTCCACCTCGATGTCCTCCTTGCCGCCGATCCGCTTGAAGGTGCGGTCCTCCAGGAACCGAAGGAGTTTCGCCTGGAGCCCCAGCTTCATGTCCCCGATCTCGTCCAGGAAGATCGTGCCCCCGTCCGCGAGCTCGAAGAGGCCCTTCTTCGTCTTCTTGGCGTCGGTAAACGCGCCCTTCTCGTAGCCCATGAGCTCGCTTTCCAGGAGTTCCTCGGGAAGGGCGGTGCAGTTGATCGGCATGAACGGCCGGTCGGCCCGGGGGCTTTCGTAGTGGATGGCCTGGGCGAGCACGTCCTTTCCGGTGCCGCTCTCGCCCATGAGGAGCACCGTGGTGGAGGACGACTGGGCCACCCGCCGGGCCACCGAGAGCACCTCCTTCATCCGGGCGCAGCCCGCGATGATCCGGTCGAACCCGAGCTTGTGGCCGTGCTGGGTGCGGAAGAACGCCACCTCCTGGCGCAGGCGGTTCGTCTCGAGGGCGTGGCGGACCTTGGTCTGGATCTCGGTGAGATCGAAGGGTTTGGACACGTAGTCGTAAGCCCCGAGCTTCATGGCCTTCACGGCCACGTCCACCTGGGTGGTGGCCGTGATCATGATCACCGGGGTCTCCTGGTCCACCTCCTTGATCTGCTGGAGCACCTGGATGCCGTCGATCCCCGGGAGCTTGATGTCGAGGAGCACGAGATCCGGCGCCTCGGCCCGGAACGCCTCGAGCCCCTCCTCCCCGGTCTCGGCCGTGACGCACCGGTACCCCTCTTTTTGGAGGTTCTCCGAGAGGGACCAGCGGATCAGATATTCGTCGTCGACGATCAGCACCTTGGGCTTGGGCATGGGAGCTCCGGGGCCGGCTGCGCGGGAGAAAGGTGCGCCATTTTACGCACCCGCGGCGTGCGGAGTCAAAGCCGCCGGAGCAGGGCGAGGCACTCCAGGTGCGCCGTTTGGGGGAACATGTCGGCCGCCCGGATCCATTCCACCCGGTAGCCCCGGCCGAGGAGGAGGCCCAGGTCCCGCACCAGGGTGGGCGGGGAGCAGGACACGTAGAGGATGTGGTCGGGGCCGAGGTCGGCCAAGGCGGCCGCGGCGTCGGCCGCGCCCTCCCGGGGCGGGTCGAGGAGGGCGAACCGCGGCCGGAACCCCTCGCGGCCCAGGCGCTCCAGGGCCCGGGCGGCCGGCTCGGCCCGGGCCTCCACGTGGGTCCAGCCAAGTTCCAGGGCGTTGCGGGCGAGGTCCTGGGCCGCCGGCGGGTAGCCCTCCACCGCCACCACCCGCCGGGCGGCAAGAGCGAGGGGAAGGGTGAAATTGCCCGCCCCGGCGTAAAGGTCGAGGGCGTCGGCGCCGCGGTAGAGGGGCGCCAGGGCCGTCACCTCGTCCACCAGGGCCTGGTTCACCCCGGGGTTCGCCTGCACGAACCCGCCGGGCCGGACCCCGTACCAGAGGTCGCGGCCGCCCGCGCGCACCCGGAACCGCATGGCTTCCGTGCCGGGGGCCAGGGGCTCCAGGGTCTCCTTGCGGCCGGCCTGGAGGTGGGCCGCCGCGATCCCGGCCCACCGGCAGAACTCCCGGAGCCGGATCCGCTCCTCCGGGATGGGCGGGCGAAGCAGATGGAACACGCCCCAGACGCGCCCCTGGTCGTCCACCTGGAGGTCCACCTGGGGCAGATGCCCCCTGGCGGGGGGGAACGCCTGGAGGAACGCCCGGAGCGGGCCCAGACGCTCCCGGAGCGCCGGGTGGGCGATGGGGCAGTCGTCGATCTCGACGAGCCGGTGGGTGCCCTGGGCGAAGTAGCCCACCCGGGCTCCCCCCTCGATCCACCGGACCTTCCAGCCCACGCGGTTCCGGTACCCGAACTCCCTGGGCGAGGCAAGGGGGTCGCGAAACCGGCCCTCCACCCCGTCGCCCAGGCGGGACCGGACGAACTTCCGGAAGCTCTCGGCCTTGGCCCGCCACTGCTCGGGGTAGGGAAGGTGCTGCCAGTGGCAGCCGCCGCACCGGCCGAAGGCGGGGCAGGGGGGCTCCCGCCGGAGCGGCGAGGGCTCGATCACCTCCATCAGCCGGCAGACGACGTGCCGGCGCTTCTCGCGCACGGCGGCCGCGAGCACGGTGTCGCCCGGCGCCGTGAGCGGCACGAAGGCCACCTTGCCCCCGAGGTGGCCCATGCCCATTCCCCGGTCGGCCGCGGCAAAAATCCGGATCCGGTGGGTGCGTTCGGGTGGTGCGGGGGGATCGCCCATGGTAGACTCGCCGGACCAAGGCAGAGGATCGGTAGGCCGCTCGCGGCGCATACCGTACACCCCGACACCCCGGCGGGTCCACGCCGCCCCTCTTGACCAGGAACGTTTCCCGGATTGGTCCCAACCCCCCCCGATCGGCTTCCCCATGTCCGCGTCCGGCCCGGCGTGCTGGACCGCACGAGGGATCTCCTGGAATCGCTGGGCCTCCCCACGGTCTGCGAGGGCGCCCTGTGCCCGAACCGGCCCGAGTGTTACCGGCGGGGCCACGTGACCGTGCTGATCCTGGGGCGGAACTGCACCCGGCGGTGTCGGTTCTGCGCCGTGGGGAGTGGAGCCCCGGAACCCGTGGACCCGGAGGAGCCGGCCCGGGTGGCCCGGTTGGCCGCGCGCCTCGGCATGCGCCACGTGGTGGTGACCAGCGTGACCCGCGACGACCTCCCGGACGGCGGGGCGGGCCAGTACGCGGCCGTGGCCCGGGCGCTGGCCGGCCTGCCCGATGCTCCCACGGCCGAGGCCCTCGTGCCGGACTTCCGGGGCGACCCGGGGGCGATCCGCACGGTGGCCCGGGCGCCGTTCGGCGTGCTCGCCCACAACCTGGAAACGGTGCCCCGGCTCTACCCCCGGGTGCGGCCGGGGGCGGACTACGACCGGAGCCTCCATGTGCTCGCGGCCCTTGTGGGCCAGGCCCGCGGGCGGCCCGTGAAAAGCGGCCTCATGCTGGGGCTCGGGGAGACGGCCGAGGAGGTCCGGGGCGTGTTGCGCGACCTGCGCTCCGCAGGGGTAACGTCGGTGTGCCTGGGCCAGTACCTGCGGCCCGGGCCCGACCGGCTGCCCGTCGAGCGGTACGTCCCGGAGGAGGAGTTCCGGGCGTGGGCTGCAGAGGCCTGGGTCCTCGGGTTCACGGAAGTGGCGAGCGGCCCGCGGGTGAGAAGTTCCTATGCGGCGGGGCCGAGCGAGTGGCGACCCTTGGGTCCCTGACGTCCCTTGGGTCCCTCAAAGGCTTTCAACACGATTGGGGCATGGCGCCCCGTGTTTCCCTCAACCGAGGAAGGAGTCAGGCATGAAGAAGGCAGTGGTGTGGATGATGCTGGCGGGGCTCGCCCTGGGCGGACCCGCGTTTGCCGCGAACGAGGCCGGGAAGCCCCAGGTGAAGGAGGGAGCGACCCTGGGGCCCGACACCCCGATCGCGGTGGTGAACGGCCAGCCGGTCACCAAGGCCGAGTACGACCGGGCCATGGCCGCGTACCTGCGACGGTTCCGTCAGCTCACGGGTGGCATGCACGGCGGGGTGAGCCAGCCCAACGAACAGATGAAGAGCGAGGTGCTCCAGCAGCTCGTGGACCGCACGCTCCTCTACCAAGAGGCCAAGAAGAACCCGCCCGCCGACCTGGAGGCCCAGGTCGCCAAGGAGCTTGAGGCCATCAAGGGGCGGTTCCCCGACGAGGCCACCTATCAGAAGGCCCTGGAGGGCGAAAACCTGACGGAAGACGCCCTCAAGGACCTGATCGCCCAGCAGGTGCTCGTGCGGCACTACGTGGAGACCGAGATCCAGCCCGGGGTGAAGGTCTCGGACGAGGAGGTGAAGAAGTTCTACGAGGACAACAAGGACAAGTTCTCCACCCCCGAGCAGGTGAGGGCGAGCCACATCCTGATCCGGGCCGACGCCTCCCAGCCGGAGGCCGAGCGCAACGCCGCCCGGGAGAAGGCCGAGGCCCTCCAGAAGCGGGCGGCCGCCGGCGAGGATTTCGCCACCCTGGCCAAGGAGAACTCCGAGGACCCGGGCAGCGCCCCCAACGGCGGGGACCTTGGGTTCTTCACCCGGGAGCGGATGGTGAAGCCCTTCGCCGACGCGGCCTTTGCCCTGGAAACCGGGAAGATCAGCGACGTGGTCGAAACCCGGTTTGGGTACCACGTGATCAAGGTGACCGACCGCAAGGAGGCCACCCAGCACGGGTTCGACGAGGTCAAAGACAACATCGCCGAGTACCTCAAGGCCAAGGCCCTCGACGAGGCCGTGCAGGCGAAGCTGGCCGAGTTGCGGAAATCGGCCAAGGTGGACGTGGTGGCCCCCCACCTCTAGGGGGCGGGCGAACCGGACGAACGAAAACGGGCGGCCCCTCGGGGCCGCCCGTTCTTATGCCTCGGAAGGACCTCGGTGCTACTTCACCGCGTCCTTGAAGCTCTTGCCCGGGGTGAACCGGGGGCTCTTGCTCGCGGGGATGTCGATGGTCTGGCCGGTCTGAGGGTTGCGGCCCTTGCGGGCGGCGCGCTCGGTCACGGCGAAGGTGCCGAACCCGGTGATGGCCACCTTGTCGCCCTTCTTCAGGGCCTCCTCGGTGGTGGCGATAAACGCGTCGAGCAGGGCCTCAGCCTCCTTGGCCTTGAGCCCGGCCTTCACGGCGATCTCCTGGAGCAGTTCGGCCTTGTTCATGGGGCATCCTCCTTGGTTGGAAGGGGGGAAGGGCTACGGGGCCAACGAACGGCCCGACTTTACCTTTCCGTTTGGCGAAACTCAAGGGGTTTGCTGGCAAAAACGCCGTTATCCGGGCCCGGGGAGCGAAAAAGGGGCTCCGGCACCCCCTGGCGCCGCAGTTCCCCGGCGAGGAGTTCCTGGACGTCCCGGGCTCCCGGCGAGGCGAGGAGTTGGGGCACGAGGCGGCGAAGCCCCTCCAGGCGCACGGTCTGCACGAGCCGCCGGATCCGCGGTAGGGCCCCCGGGCTCACCGAAAGCTCGGTGATGCCGAGCCCGAGGAGCGCCGCGGCGCCCAGGGGCAGGCTCGCCATCTCGCCGCACACCGACACCGGCTTTCCGAACCGCCGCCCGGCCTCCGCCACCCGGGCCAGCATGGCGAGCACCGCCGGATGGAGCGGGGTGTACAGGTGCGCCACCCGGGGGTTCGCCCGGTCCACCGCCAGGACGTACTGAACCAGATCGTTCGTCCCCACCGAGAAGAAGTCGGCCCGCTCGGCCAGCCGGTCGAGGAGCAGCACGGCCGAGGGGACCTCCACCATGATGCCCACCGGGACCTCGGGCACCTCCATGCCCCGCGCCTCCAGGCTCCTTCGCTCCTCCGCCAGGATCTCGAGGGCCCGGTCCAGTTCCTCCACCGTGGAGATCATCGGGAACACGATCCGCAAGGGCCCGTGGCGCGCCGCCCGCAGAAGGGCCCGCAGCTGGATCCGGAACGGCTCGTCCATCTCGAGGCTCACCCGGATCGACCGCCATCCGAGGTGCGGGTTCTCCTCCCGGGGGAGCTTGAGGTACGGCAGGCTTTTGTCGCCCCCCACGTCCAGGGTGCGAAGCGTCGCCGTGCGCCCCCCGAGGGCTCCTAGGATGCGCCGGTAGATCTCCACCTGTTCGTCCTCGTCGGGAAAGCGCTCCCGGACGAGAAAGGGAAACTCGGTCCGGTAGAGGCCCACGCCCTCCCCCCCGGCCTCCAGGATCCGGGCCACGTCGCTCAGGAGGGCCGCGTTGCCCCACAGGCGCACCCGGACGCCGTCCCGGGTGACGGCGGGTTCCGAGAGGTGCGCCAGGAGCTCCGATCTGAGCTCCTGGGCGTCGGCCTCCAGGCGCTCGTACTCCCGCACCACCGTGTCGGGCGGATCGAAATAGACGACCCCGGCGTTCCCGTCGGCGATGGTTTGGGTTCCGGGCTCCACGTGGGGCAGCCGGCCCACCCCCATCACGGCCGGGATCCCGGCCGAGCGGCACAGGATCGCCGTGTGGGAGTTTCGGCCGCCCTCGGCGAGCACGACCCCCACGAGGTTGGGCTGCAGGAGCTGAACGAACCGGGACGGGATGAGATCGTCGGCCACCACCACGGTGGGCTCCCGGAACCGGGCCGGCCGGGGCGGGGGGCCATCGCCCCGCAGATGGCCGAGCATCCGCAGGGCCACGTCCCGCACGTCGGCGGCCCGCTCCCGCAGGTAGGGATCCTCCAGCTTGAGGAAGGCGCCGATGTACTCCCGGGCCACCTCCACCACGGCCCGGCTGGCGGACGTCCCCGCCCGGACCCGCTCCTTGATCTTGTCGCGCAGCGTCCGGTCCTCGAGGATCAAGAGGTGGGCGTGGAAGATGGCGCCCTCCTCCTTGGAAAGCGCCCGGGTGACCTGGTCCCGGAGGGCCTCGACCTCGGCCACGCTCGCCTCCACCGCCTTCTCGAGCCGGGCCATCTCCTGGTCGGGGTCCGCCGGGGCGTCGTCCGGGGGCGGCTCCAGGCCGAGTTCCTCGGCCAGGGGATAGGCCGCTCCCCGGGCATAGCCCGGCGAAACCGCAATGCCCCGCAGGAACGCGGCGGCCGGGGGCGGCGCGGGAGGCTCGGACGCGGCCCGGGCCCGAGCGTCGAGGAGGCTCGCGTTGGCGATCAACGGCGCCACCTGGCTTGCCGCCGTGACCAGGAGTCGCACCTCGTCGGGCGTGAACCGCCTCGCCTCGGCGGTCTGCACCGCCAGAACCCCGATGGGCTGGCGCCGGTGGATCAGGGGCACGCCGAGGTACGAGCGGAACCTCTCCTCGCCGATGCCCGGAAAGAACTTGAACCGCGGGTGCCGGTCGGCCTTCTCCTCGTTCACCGGAAGGCCGGTCTCGAAGGCGAGCCCCGTGAGCCCCTCGTTCACCCCCATCCGGATCCGGCCCACGGCCGATCGGTCGAGGCCGTGGGTCGCCCGCAGCACGAGCTCTCCGTCCTCGTGGAGGTACACGGAACACACCTCGACCCCCAGGCGTTCCCGCAGGAGCCCGGTGATCGCGTCCAGGGTTTCCCTGAGGTCGTGGCACGACACCACGATGCGGGAGAGGTCTTCCAGCAAGATGAGCTTTTCGCTTTCGGTGACCACTGGGTCTCGGGCCTCTTGTTGTTCTCGTCTAGGGTCAGGTCTTCTCTTTTGTCTGCATCTTATTGCAGCGGCCAATGTTTGGATCCACTGACCTCTACGATCTGGACTTCCTTTCCAGGTTCCTCCGAGCCGACGCAAAGGGCGGCGGCGCCCCTTCCGGTTGCCGGGCCGGGGGATTCAACCCGGCGGCCAGGGGACCGGGCGGCCTATCTCGAAATGCAAGATCGGGTCCCTTGGCGCGGCTTCCGACCGAGGGGCCGCCCACGGCCCCGGTTCCGGCTGGGCCTTCTCCCGGTCAGGGAACGGGGTGGGCGATTTCGCGCAGGAGCCCCTCCAGTTCCCGCGCCGTGTGGGGTGCCCGCCGGGGATCCCGGCGAAGCGCCTCCCGAAGCTTCGCCAGGTCCTCGGGGGTGTCCACGTCGGGCAACGCCGGGAATCGGGTGACCCGAAACCCGGCTCCTTCCAACGCCTCAATCGTTTGGGAAAGGACCTCGGAGGTGGACCAGGCGATGCCTCGGAACGCGGCGGGGCAGGGTGATCCCAGGGCCAGGGCCACGTAGCCCCCGTCCTCGGCGGGGATGACCGAGGCGGTCGGAGGGGCGCCGGCGGACGCAAACAGCCGGTCCAGGTGCTCCACCCCGAGGAACGGGCAGTCCGTGCCGATCACCCCCACGGTCCGCGCGCCTTCCTGGAACGCGCGGGCGACGGCCCGCTCCAGGCGGTCCCCGAGATCGCCCGTTCCCTGGGGCCAGACCTCCCGCCCTCGGAAGGCGGGATGGTCCGGATCGCCGTCCACGACCCATGTGGTGCGGCCCCCGGGCCAGGACCCCACGGAAGCCGCCACGTCCCGGAGCATCGCGGCATACAGCCGCGCGGCCCCTGTCGCCCCGAGGAGGGGAATGAGCCGGGTCTTCACTTTTGATGGTTGTGGTTCCTTTGCAAAAATAAAAAGATGAAGCATGGCCTCTGAAGAACGTTTCTTGGATACACGAAGCCCGGTGCCGCCCCGGCGGCCCTTCGTCCGGACACAGGGCGCGTGCTATCCTACCGGCTCTTTTCGGAAGGGGCCAGGAGACGCCATGGAACGGGCCGGAGAATCGCGCAGGGAAGAGGGCCGCCGGATCGCCCGGGCGGCCGGGATCGTGTCGGCGGCCACCGGTCTCTCTCGGGTGCTCGGGGTGGTCCGCGACGTGGTGCTCGCCTGGGCGTTCGGGGCCGGCGGGGCGCTCGACGCCTTCTTCGTGGCGTTCCGGCTGCCCAACACCCTGCGGCGGCTCTTTGCCGAGGGCAGCCTCACGGTGGCCTTTGTGCCGGTGTTCGTGGAGGTGACCGAGGGGGAGGGGCGGTCCGTCGCCGATCGCTTGGGGTGCCGGGCCTTGACACTTCTGGGGATCGTGCTGGCCGGAGTGAGCGCCGTGGGGGTGGCCGGCGCCCCCGGGATCGTGCGGGCCACGGCGGCCGGGTTCGGCCGGGACCCGGCCAAGTTCGCCCTCACCGTGGAGCTCACCCGGTGGGTGTTTCCGTACATCGGGCTCATCGGCCTCACCGCTCTGGCCGGCGGCATGCTCAACGCCTGGGGGGTGTTCGGCCCCCCCGCGCTCGCGCCGGTGGTGCTGAACGTGTGCCTGATCGGCGCCGCCCTGGGGCTGGCGCGGCTCCTGGATCCGCCGGTGCTGGCCCTGGCGGTGGGCGTGCTCGCGGGCGGGGTGTGGCAGTTGGCGCTCCAGGTGCGGGCCCTGGGGCGGCTGGGGTTTCGGTTTCGGCCGGCCTGGGCACCGGGCGACCCCCACATCCGCCGGATCGTGCGGCTCATGGGCCCCACGGTGTTCGGGGTCGCGGTGTACCAGGTGAACATCCTGGTGAGCACGTTCCTGGCGTCGTGGCTCCCCGACGGCAGCGTGTCGTACCTCTACTACGCCGAACGGCTGTTCCAGCTCCCCCTGGGGCTTTTCGCCGTGGCCATCGGCACGGCCTCGCTCCCCAGCCTGAGCCGGCTCGTGGCCCGGGGCGACCGGGAGGGGTTCCGGAGCACCCTGGAGGAGGCCCTGGCCATGACCGCGCTCGTGATGCTCCCGGCCTCGGCCGGGCTGGCGGTGCTGGCGGGTCCCATCGTGGGGGCCCTGTTCGGGCGGGGGGCCTTCGACCCGGCGAGCGTGGAGGCCACCGCCGGGGCGCTGGTGGCCTACGCGGCGGCGCTGGCCCCCGTGGCGGCCGTGCGGGTGTTGGCCCCGGCCTTCTACAGCCTGGCCGACACGAAAACCCCGGTGAAGGCCTCGTGGTGGGCGTTCTGGGTGAACCTGGCGGCGAGCCTGGCCCTCATGGGGCCGCTCCGGCACGTGGGGCTGGCGCTAGCGACCGCGGTGTCGAGCGCCTTCAACGCGGGGTACCTGGCCTGGGCCTTAAGCCGCCGGGGCGAGGGACTGCGGCTGCGGCCCCTGGGGCGGCGGCTGGGGCCGATGGCCCTGGCCGCGGTTGGCATGGCGGGGTTGGTCGCCGCGGGGCGGCCGTGGCTGCCGGCCGGGGGGATCCTGGGGCTCCTAGGGGTGCTCGGGCTTGTGGCCGTCGGGGTCGGGGTCTACCTCGGGCTCGCCCGGGCCCTCGGGGTCCGGGAGGTGGCCATCCTCCTCGGGGTGGTCCGACGGCGTCTCGGCCGGGCCTGATCCTCGCTTGGCCACCTGCCACAGGACCTCGAGTTCGTCGAGCGAGGCCTCGGACGGCCGTCGCCCCCGGCTCGCCAGCGCGGCCTCCACCGCGGCGAACCGGCGCAGGAACTTCTCCACCGTGCCGTGGAGGGCCTGCTCGGCGTCCACCTCCAGGTGGCGGCCCAGGTTCACCAGCGCGAACAGGAGGTCCCCGAGTTCCTCGGCCGCGGCCGCGCGGTCGCCCTCGGCCATGGCCCGGCGCAGCTCGCCGAGCTCCTCGTCCACCTTTTCGAGCACCTCGTCGGCCCGGCTCCAGTCGAACCCCACGCCGGCCGCCTTTTCCGAGACCCGGCGGGCCCGGTGGAGGGCCGGGAGCCGGCGGGGCACGCCCTCGAGGGTGCCCCGGTCCCCCTTCTCCTTCGCCTTGATCCGGGCCCACGAGGCGGCCACCTCGTCCGGGGTGTCGGCCCGCGCCTCCCCGAACACGTGGGGGTGGCGGCGCACGAGCTTCTCGCAGATCTCCGTGAGACTGTCGGCCACGGTAAAGCCCCCCTCCTCCCGGGCCATCTGGGCCAGGAGCGCCACCTCCAGGAGCACGTCGCCCAGCTCCTCCCGAAGCCCGGCCCGGTCGCCCCGCTCCACGGCCTCCTGGACCTCGTAGGCCTCCTCCACCAGGTAGGGGGCGATGGTCTCCGGGGTCTGCTTCCGGTCCCAGGGGCACCCGTCGGGCGCCCGGAGCCGCTCGACGATCTCCAGGAGCCGCAGGAACCGCTCCGCCGTGTCGTCGGGAAGGGGTAGGGACATCGGGGGCCTCCTTGGGGTAAAGTGCGGCCGGTAGTGTAAAGGCTGGGAAGCTGGGAGGCTAGGAGGCTGGAAGGCCGATGACGCGGGATGCGACCCGCCGCCCGGTCAGCGGCTGCGGTCCCTGGCCCGTCCTAACGTCCTCACGTCCCAACGTCCTCACGTCACCCCGGAGACGCCCATGGCTGATTTCCTTCAGACCGGACCCGTCACCACGATCCAGGCCCTCACGGGCCACGACCCGGCCCGGTGGGAGACCGCCCTCGGCGAGGCGGCCCGGAGCCGGCCGGTGGCCCTCGTGCTCCCGTGCCTCTACTCCGAGCTGGCCGGGCCGGCGCTGCCGCGCATCCTGGAGCGGCTCGAAGGGGTGGGGTATCTGTCCGAGATCGTGGTGACCCTGGGCGTGGCCGACGAGGCCCAGTTCCGCCACGCCCGCCAGGTGTTCTCGCGGCTCCCCGGCCGGGTGCGGATCGTGTGGAACGACGGCCCCCGGATCGCGGCGGTCAAGGAGCGCATCCGGCGGGCCGGGTTCACCCTGGGCGAGCCGGGCAAGGGGCTCGCGGCCTGGATGGCCTACGGGTACCTTCTGGCCGGCGAGCGGCCCCCGGCGGCCATCGCGCTCCACGACACCGACATCGTGACCTACGAGCGGGAGCTTCTCGACCGCCTGGTCCTGCCCGTGGCGCACCCGGAGCTCGGGTATGCGTTCGCCAAGGGGTACTACGCCCGGGTGACCGACCGGCTCCACGGCCGGGTCTGCCGGCTCTTCGTGGGGCCGCTCCTCGAGGCCGGTTCGCGGCTGGTGGGCGATCACCCGCTCCTCCGGTTCCTCCGGGCGTTCCGCTACCCCCTGGCCGGGGAGTTCGCCATGGAGGCCCGGCTGGCCCGGGAGGCCCGGATCCCGGGCGACTGGGGCCTCGAGGTGGGGACCCTGGTGGAGGCCTGGCGGATCGCCGGGGAACGGGGCGCCTGCCAGGTGGACCTGGCGATCCCCTACGACCACAAGCACCAGGCCACGGGAGAGGGCGGGGCGCGGCCCGCGGGCCTCGTGCGCATGGCCCGGGAGATCGCGCTCACGCTCCTGCGGGCCCTGGCGGAGGAGGGGGTGGTGCTGGGGGAGGGGGAACTGCGGGCGCTGCCCCTGGCCTACCGCCACCAGGGGCGCGAGGCGGTCCGCCGGTACGCCCACCTGGCCGCGGCCAACGGCCTGGGTTTCGACCGCCGGGCCGAATTGGGCCTCGTGGATATCTTCGCCGCGGTGCTCGAAGACGCCGGCCAGGGGTTCCGGGAGGACCCCGCGGGAACCCCGCCGATCCCCTCGTGGGCCGAGGTGCTGGCGAGCGTGCCCGACGTGGGCCCGATGCTCCGGGAGGCGGTGGAGGCCGACGGGGAGGTTGGAGGGGGGTAGCCGAACGGCGGATGGGCGCTGGGGGGCCAGGGGAGAGAGGCGTTCGACGGTTCCTGGGAGGGGGCGCTTGTGCCCGCGGCCGCTGCCCTACGCCGTCTCGTCCACCAGGAGCCCGAGGTGGGAGCGGAGGCGGGCGAACCAGCGGGGCAGGTCGGCGGGGTCGAGGGGGGCGGAGGGCAGGGGGGAGGGCAGGGCCCCGGGGAGCCCGGTCAGGGTCAGGAAGAGAGAGCCCTCCTCCTCGGCGAGGTGCACCCGCACCCCGGACCCTTGGGCCTCGAGGTCGCGGTTGAGCTCCTCCACCGCCTCGGCCAGGGCCTCCTCCCAGGCCGCCCAGCGGTCCGCCGCCTCTTCGCCGCCTTCTTCCCCCTGCTCCTCGCGGCGCCGGCGGAACACCCGGATCCGGGTGCCGCCGGGCTCCACGGGCCGGGGGGCTGCGGTGCCGTACACGTAGGGGTAGTCGGGCATGGCGGTATTCGGTGCGAGAAGGCT
Source organism: Deferrisoma palaeochoriense (assembly GCF_054656955.1). NCBI lineage: Bacteria > Pseudomonadati > Thermodesulfobacteriota > Deferrisomatia > Deferrisomatales > Deferrisomataceae > Deferrisoma > Deferrisoma palaeochoriense. Next base: position 16,019 of record NZ_BAAHXI010000025.1, on the reverse strand, counting down.
GGAAAGCTAGAAGGCCAAAAGCCCAGTCATCCCATTGTCGTGGTCGGGAATTCCCCTGCGGTGGCGACCTCTCTAGGGCCGGAGTGTAACGCACCAAATCGGGCCCATCCTGTCCTCTGTCCTCCGAATTCCGACACCCGATCACCATACTGCGTTGGGGAACGTGCAGGTGGCAAAATCGCGGCCGACGAATTTGTACATCTGGGGGGCCATCCAGCGCCGGCCCAGCACCCCGTCGTGGATCGCCCACGACCGGCCCCGGATCGTGTCGGCCATCCAGGGCATCCGAAACGGCCGGGATCCGTCCATGCGGGCCCGGAGCACCCCCCCGGGCAGAAACTGCCGGTGGATCCACTCCATGTCCTCCTGGCCCGAGGCGTAGGTGAACCCGTACTGCTCGTACTTGATGGCGTTGTGGTACGCCAGGGGCGCCACGTAGAGGATCTCGACGCCGAGGAACCGGCAGAACGCCTCGACGTTCGCGATGAGGTGCCGGAACATCCGCAGCCCCGGCCGCACCTGGTTCGGGGCAAGGCCGGCCGCGAGCGCCCGGATCTCCTCCCGGAGGTTGCGCACCGTCGAGCCCAGGGGAATCGGGTTGCCCTTCGGGTCCCGGTCCACGTGGAACCGGGGGCCGTGGATGTCGTTGATCACGATCCACGAGGCCTCCAGGTGGCCCAGGTAAGTATCCGTGAGCTCGAGGATCAGGGCCGGGTCTTCACATTCCGTCTCCGGCCACACCTCGATGCGCACCGCGTTTTCCCCGGGAACCTCAAGACACCGAAAAGCCCCCTCTGGTCCCTCGGACCACCTCTCCGGCAGCGCAAGCCCGTAGTGCCGGAGCAGCGGCTCGGGCACCACCCGGGCCAGGGCCCGGTGCCGCTCCTCGGCCGGGGCCTCCCAGAGGTCCCGGATGCTTCGCGGTCCGCGCCGGTCGGGTGCCGTGCCCGTCTCCCCACCGCCCATGACCCGCTCCCCTACCCGGTGGGCGAGGAAGGCTCTGCCGACCCCGCCGGAAACGACAGGCGGAACCGGGTGCCCTCGCCGGGCCGGGAGAGAACCTCCACGCTGGCCCCGCAGGCCTGGGCCAGGCGGTGGGTGAGCGCGAGCCCCAGCCCCATCCCCGGGGTCTGTCCCGCGGATTTCCCCCGCCGGAACGGCTCGAACAGGTGGGGGAGGTCTTCGGGGTCGATGCCGCGGCCGTTGTCCGCGATCTCCAGGACCACCCGGTCGCCCTGGGGCTCGAACGCGACCCGGGCCCACCGATCGGGTTTGGAGGGATCGGCGTAGCGGACGGCGTTGGCCAGGAGGTTCTGGACGATCTGGAAGAGCTTCGCCCGCTCGCACCGGATCGGGGGGACGCTCTCGGGCAGTTCGATCCGGACCCCGGCCTCGTCGGCCTCCGCCGCGAGATGCTCGGCCGCGAGCTTCACGAGGGGCAGGGGGTCGAGGTCGTGGAGCTCCCCGGCCGGCCGGCTCGCCCGCGAGAGCTCCCGCAGGCCGTCCACCATCTCGTTCAGGAGGTCGGCCGAGGTCCGGATGCGCTCGAGGAACATGCGGTGGCGCTCGTCGAGCCCGGGGCCGGCCGAGCGGGTGAGGAGGTCGGCGAACCCTTTAAGGCTCACCAGGGGGGTTTTGAGGTCGTGGGCGAGCCGCGAGGCGAAGGCGTCGAGCTCCCGGTTCCGCTCCTCCAGGAGCCGCTGGCGCTCCCTCGCCCCGGTTTCGTCGATGAAGACCTCGATGCACCCGAGGTACCGGCCCCCCGGGCCGCGCACCGGCCCCACGGTGCGCACGAGATGCCGTCGCTCGGGCCGGGCCACCTCGACGGCCTCGCTCCAGGAGTCGATGGAGCAGGCCTCGGGGTCGGCCGGGTTCTGGAGGATGCCCCGGGGGTCGGCGAGGTTTCGGCTGAGGGCCTCGGCCAGCTCGGCGTAGGGCCGGCCCACGAAGGGGCGGGGGTCCACCCCGAGGAGGGTCTCGATCCGCCGGTTGGCGAACCGGACCCGGCCCTCCACGTCCACGAACACGATGGCCGCCGGCGAGGCGTTTAGCAGGCTCGCCAGCACCGCGGCGTACTCGTCGCGCTCCCGGCGGGCCGTCTCGGCCAGGGTGACGTCCTGGATCATGACGCACAGATAGGTCTCGCCGGGCGCGATCGCCACCGGGAACGCCACCCCGCTCAGGATCCGTACCGGGCCCTGGAGGCCGGCCCGCACGGGGTCCCAGGGAAAGGGCGGCAGCTCCACCCACTCGCCCCCCCGGGCCCGTTCGAGGAGGTGGCGCACCCCGGCCTCGGCCAGTTGGGGGTCCTCGAAGGGCCGGTAGCGTCGCAGGCGCTCCAGGTCCTCGGGGTGGGACTCCATGCGCTCCAGGGCCGGGTTCCAGCGGATCGGCCGGCCTCCCTCGTCCAGGATCAGGATGGCGAAGGGGTTGTTGGTGAGGAAACTTTCGAGGAGCACCTCGGCCCGATGCCGCTCCTCGGCCAGCCGGGCCTTTTCGGCGGCGCGGCGGATCCGGCGGGCCAGGTCGGCCGGGTTCCGGAGGGCCACCTCCTTGGTCACGTAGTCGGCCACCCCCTCCAGGAACGACTGGCGGGCGAGCTCCTCGCTGCCGTGGTTCGTGACCAGGAGAAACGGGGCCGGGATCCCCTCGGCCCGGGCCCGGCGCAGGAGATCGAGCCCCGTCTCGCCCCCCAACCAGAAGTCGCTCAGCACCACGTCGGCCCCCCCGTCCCGGAGAAGATCGAGGGCCTCCTCCACCGACCCGGCCTCCGCGAACCCGAGCTCCGGGTCCTGCTCCTCGAGGTTCGCCCGTAGGAGCAGCCGGTGGTCCGCCTGATCGTCCACGAGGAGAAGGCGAAGGGGCGCAGGGGTCATGGGTCGATCCGCACGAGAAAGGGGCGAAGCCCGAGGGCCCGCAGTTCTCCGAGGACCCGGTCGGCGTCCTCCCGGGTGCCGAAGGGGCCCACCCGCACCCGGTGGAACACGGCGTCCCCCCGGTCGAACCGCTCGGTCCAGGCTCGGCCCATCCGACCATCGAGTTGGGCCACGAGCCGGTGGGCGTTCGCCGCCACCGTGAACGCGCCCACCTGCCAGGCGAAGGGCCCCGTCCGGTCCGTGACGCCGTCGAGGGCCTCCACCCGGACCCGGGCTACCCCGGCCTCGGCCATCCCCAGGTCCTGGGCCAGCCGGTACGAGAGGTCGATGATCCGGCCGTCCACGAAGGGGCCCCGGTCGTTGATGCGGGCCACGGCCGACCGGCCGTTCTCCAGGTTTGTCACCCGGACCCGGGTGCCCAGGGGGAGGGTGCGGTGGGCGGCCGTGGGCGCGTACATGTCGTAGATCTCCCCGCTGGCGGTGGGACGGCCGTGGAACCCCGGACCATACCACGAGGCCAGCCCTTCGGCCACATACCCCTGGGCCGTGGGGAGCGGCCGGTAGGTCCGGCCCTTGACCCGGTAGGCGCCGGGGGGCGGGGGCCCGGCGCACGAGGCCACCAGCAGCAGTCCGGCCGCGAGGAGCCTACTCGCCGTGGAACCGGAACCCCACTTCCAGGGTGTCATCGGCCACCTCGTCGGGGATGGGGGGAAGCGGCTGGGCCCGCTCCAGGGCGGCCAGGGCCGCCCGGTCGAAGGCGTCGCTCCCGGAGGACTCCTCCACCACCAGGCGCTGGATCCGGCCCGCGCGGTCGATCACCACCGAGACGATCACGGAGAGGTCCCGGCCCTTGAGGCCGGGGGGGATGGCCCAGTGCTCGTTCACCCGGTCCCACAGGCGGTTGTAGTAGGCCCGGAGCCGGACCTCCTCCAGGGCCGAGCGCCGGCCCGAGAGCCCGGTCGCGCCCGAGCCCCCGGGCCCCTGGGCCGAGGCGGCGTCGAGCCGCTTGCGGATCGCCTCGATGGCCTGCCCCACCCGGCGCTCCCCGAGCTCCGTCGAGGGGCCGGCCGGGCCGGCGGCCAGCGGATCGCCGTGCTTTTCCCGCAGGGCGGCGATGCGCTCCGCGATCTTTCGCTCGAGGGCCTCGGGGTTGGGCTCCGCCGCCGGGGCGGGGCTCGGCGCCGGCTCGGCGGGGACCGCCGCGGCCGCCTTCGGGGGGGCCGGTTTCGCCGGGGATTTCGCCGCCGGTTTGGGCTTCGGCGCCGGCTTGGGCGGGGTTCTGGCCGCGGGCTTGGGGGCCGGCGCCTTGGGCTTCGGCTTTGGGGCGGATTTCGGTTTCGGGCGGGGGGCCGCGGGTCCGCCCCTCGCCCCTTTGGGCCCGGGCCGCTCCACGAGATTCACCACGTGGATCGGGGCGTAGAAGGTGCGTTCCACGGGCCGGATGTGGAACCGTCCGAAGGCCAGGAACAGGGCGGCGTGGAGCACGAGGGACACCCCCAGGGCCTTCCACACCCCTTGGTCCCGGCGGTCGCCGAACAGGCCGTGGTATCGGTGGATTCTCACGGCTCTCGCGGGGGTTCCGTGATCATGCCGAGCCGCTCGATGCCGGCCCGCTTGGCCTCGGCCATCACCCGCACGACCACCCCGTAGGGCACGTCCCGGTCGGCCCGGAGGAACGCCTCCTTCGCGCCCTTGCGGCGGTAGATGGCCTCGAGCTTCTCGGCCAGGGTCTCGAGCGGAACCGGGCTGTTCCCCAGGAACACCCGTCCCGACCGGTCCACCGAGATCACCATGAGGTCGGTCTGGGCGGGCAGTTCCGTGGCCACCACCTGGGGCAGGTTCACGTCCACCCCCTGCTGGATCATGGGGGCGGTGACCATGAAGATAATGAGCAGGACGAGCATCACGTCCACCAGCGGCGTGACGTTGATCTCGGCCAGGTGGGTGCGGGCGGTGCGGCCCCCGGGCGCAGGCGCGTTCACGGGGTCCCCCTCGCGGCCTGGTGGTGGGTCACGATGTTCAAAAACTCGCTCGAGAAGGCCTCCATCTCCGTGGCCAGCACCTTGATCGCGTTGTTGAAATAGTTGTACGCCACCACCGCCGGGATCGCGGCCGCGAGCCCGGTGGCCGTGGCGATCAGCGCCTCGGAGATCCCCGGGGCCACCACGGCCAGGTTGGCCGTGCCCATGACCCCGATCTGGTGGAACGAGTCCATGATGCCCCAGACCGTGCCGAACAGCCCCACGAACGGCCCGGCGCTCGCCACGGTGGCGAGGAACACGAGCATGCGCTCGAGCCGGGTGATCTCGGCGTCGGCCACGAGTCGCAGGGTCCGCTGGATCGTCTCCAGGCGGCCCAGGTGGGGGGCCAGGTCCCCAGCCTCGTCGTGGGCGTCGTCCCGGTTGCGGGTTTTCCTCCATTCCCGGTACCCTGCCCGGAACATCTGGGCCAGGGGGCTTTCGGTGAGGTCCTGGGAGGCGGCCAGGATCGCCTCGAACCGGTTCCCGCCCCAGAAGATCTCCAGGAAGTCCCGGCTCTGGCGGGCCGCCTGGCGGATCACCCAGAACTTGTAGAGGATGATGCCCCAGCACAGGACCGAGGCGAGCACGAGCACGAGGAGCACCCCGCCCACCACGGGCCCGGACCCGAAAGCCATGGAGAGGATGTTGGAAGAGCTGTTCCAGGGATGCACGTCCATCTCCCTCGGGAGCGCGTTGCGAAAGCGGATCGGAACGAACGAAGATAGGCGCCCGGCGGCCGGGGTGTCAACGCATAGCCGGCCGCCCCGGCGGGCCCAGGGGCGGCCGGTCCACCGTCTCGGGGGGAATCGGCCGCGTCTGGGGCGCCCCCGGTCCCTTGGGCCCGTATCGCTCCCCGCGACGTCCCGGATTGGAGAACCGCGTTGGACCCCCTGACCCTGTTCGGAACCCCCGCGGCCGCCCTGCTCGGGGCCGTGGTGGGGAGCTTCTTGAATGTCGTGATCTACCGGCTTCCCCGGGGGGAGTCGCTGGTGCGGCCCCCCAGCCACTGCCCCCGGTGCGGCAATCGGGTCCGGCCCCGGGACAACGTGCCGATCCTGAGCTACCTCGTGCTCCGGGGCCGGTGCCGGGACTGCGGGGCCCCCATCTCGCCCCGCTACCCCCTGGTGGAGGCCCTGACGGCCGCGCTCTCGGCGCTCCTGTGGCTCCGGGTGGGGCCCGCGTGGGCCTTCGGGCCGTACTTTGTGTTCGTGGCCGGGCTCGTGGCCGTGACCTTCATCGACCTGGATCACAAGATCATCCCCGATTCCCTGAGCCTCGGAGGCATCGCGGCCGGGTTCGCCGCCTCGTTCGTGACCGGGCTCGGGCCGGTCCAGAGCCTCCTGGGGGCGGGCCTGGGGGCGGGGCTCCTTCTGGCCGTGGCCCTGGGGTACCGGGCGGTCACCGGCCGGGAGGGCATGGGGCTCGGGGATGTCAAGTTCCTCGGCGCCGTGGGCGCGTTCCTGGGGTGGCAGGCCGTGCTCTTCACGGTGTTCGTGAGTTCGCTGGTGGGCGCGGCGGTGGGGGTGGCCTGGGGCCTCGCCCGGGGCGGCGGGCTCCGGCTCGAGGTGCCCTACGGCCCGTTTCTGTGCCTGGGGGCCGCGCTCTACCTTTACGCCGGGCCGGAACTCGTGGGATGGTACCTGGGGCTTTTGGGCTGACCCATCGCCAGGCGGGAGAAACGATCGTGACCCACACGCTTCTCATCGTGGACGACGAGGCCATCGTCCGGGAAACCCTCGCCTCGATTCTGGCGGACGAGGGCTATACCGTCACCGAGGCGGCCGACGGCCAGGAGGCCCTTGATCTGCTGGACGAGCGGGGCGCCGACGCGTTCGATTTCGTGCTGTGCGACATCAAGATGCCCCGGGTGGACGGCCTGGAGTTCCTCCGGAAGGCGCGGGCCCGGGGGTGCACCTCCACCATCGTCATGATGTCGGCCTACGGCACGGTGGATACGGCGCTGGAGGCCCTGAAGCTCGGCGCCTACGACTACATCTCGAAGCCGTTCAAGACGGACGAGGTGCTCCTCACCCTCAAGAAGGCCGAGGAGCGCGAACGGCTCCTGCGGGAGAACCGGGCCCTCAAGGAGGCGATCCGGCGCGAATACCGGTTCGAGAACCTGGTGGCCCGGAGCCCCCGGATGCAGGCCGTGCTGGAACTGTTGGCCAAGGTGGCCGACTACCGCACGAGCGTGCTCCTGGTGGGGGAGGCCGGCACCGGCAAGGAGGTGCTGGCCCGGGCCCTGCACGCCAACTCCCGCCGGGCCGACGGGCCGTTCCTCAAGGTGAACTGCCGGGCCGTGCCCGAGGCGGTGCTGGAGGCGGAGCTCTTCGGCCACGAACCGGGTGCCTTCGGCGACGTGCCCCGCGCCCGGCCCGGCCTGTTCGAACGGGCCCAGGGCGGCACCCTGTTCCTCGAAGACGTGGACGGGTTGCCCCCGTTCCTCCAGGTACGGCTCCTGCGGGTGCTCCAGGAGGGGGTGACGCGCCGGGTGGGGGGGGCCGCGGACCTCCCGGTGGACGTCAGGGTGGTGAGCGCCTCCCAGGTGGACCTCAAGAAGCTCGTGGCCGAGGGCGGGTTTCGGGAGGACCTCTACTACCGGCTCAGCGTGATCCCGGTGCTGGTGCCGCCCCTCCGGGAGCGGCGCGAGGACATCCCGCTCCTGGTGAACCGGTTCCTGGAGCGGTTTGCCCAGGAGACCGGCAAACCCGTGACCGGGGTGAGCGCCGAGGGGATGGAGATGCTCCTTCGCTACGGCTGGCCGGGGAACGTGCGGGAGCTCGAGAACGTGATCGAGCGGGCCGTGGTGATGGCCGACGGCACCGCGATCGAGGCGAACCACCTGAGCCCCTGGATCCAGGAGGGGCAGGACGGGCTCTTCCCGGCCATCGGCCCCGACGAGTACTCGATCAAGAAGGTGGTGGCCCGGGTGGAGGAGGAGCTGATCCGCCGGGCGCTCCGGAAGACCCGGGGCAACCGGAGCCGGGCGAGCCGGCTCCTGGAGATCAGCCACCGGACCCTGCTCTACAAGATCAAGGACTACGGGATCGATCTGTGAAGGGCTGAGGGATCGGGAATCGAGAAGGGTGAATCGGGATGGCCCGGTTGGGCCATCCGGTCCGTCGCCCGCATCCGCACGCCCCCCCGCGCGTGAGCGCGACCCGTCTCCGGCGACTCTTTTGTCAGGGGCCAGTGGACAGACGACAGAGGACAGAGGACAGAGGTTCTCTGATCCTGGGTAAGCCCCCGGCGTTGCCGGGGGTACCTGACATCTGTCCTCTGACTTCTGGCCCCTGGTACAGCAGCCGCTCCCACGGGTTGGGACAGCCGCTGACGTTGGAACCCCAAAGGATTTTAGCCTCCCAGCCTCCCAGCCTCCCAGCGTCCCAGCGGGAAGGCATTCCTACCTTGCGGGCCGGCCTCTCCCGCCCAGGCCGAACCCGGCGGCGATGCCGGCGAGGATGAGGCTCCCGCCCCCCACGGTCTGCCACGAGGGCACCTCGCCCAGGATCAGGTAGGCCAGAATGGTGGAACCCACGGGCTCGCCCAGGATCGCCAGGGCCACGGCCGGGGCCGTGAGGTGGCTCAGGGTCGCATTGATCGCGGTGTGCCCCAGGATCTGGGGCCCCAAGGCCAGGGCCAGGAGCCAGCCGTAGGTGGCCGGGGGATAGGGCCCCAAGGGGGTGCCGGTGACCAGCACGGCGGCCGCGAGCACGGCCGCGGCCACGGCGTAGACCCAGGTGGAGTAGGTCCGGGCCGGCAGGCCCCGGCGGGCCCGGCGGCCCACGGTGAGATAGGCCGACATGGCGAGCGCGCCCCCCAGGGCCAGGAGGTCCCCCAGAAGCGGCTCGGTCCCGCCCCCGAAGTCCCCCCACCCGATGAGCCCCGCCCCGGCGAGCCCGAGCCCGATGCCGGCCAGGGTTCGGCGGTCCGGCGGTTCCCCCAGGAGCCAGGCGAAAAGGGCCACGAACAGGGGGTTCGTGGTCACCAACACCACCGAGGCGGCCACGGTGGTGTACCGGAGGCTCGCGATCCATAGGGCGAAGTGGGCCGCGAGGCACACCCCGGCCGCCCCGAACCAGGGCCAGGCCGACCGGGGGGGGAGCCGCCGGGTCCGCCAGAGGTCGTAGGCCACCAGCAGCGCCGCGGCGATCCCCAGCCGGTAGGCGGCGATGGCGAGGCTCGGCGCCTCGCACAGCCGGATCAGGATGGCGGCCGTGGAGATGACCCCCACCCCGCCCGTGAGCACCCACCCCGGCCCGGGCCGCACCCCGCGCCCCCGCCCTCAGTTCCCCCGGGGCCGCACCACGCAGTACTTCTTCTTGCCCGCCCTAAGGAGGATCACCCCGTCCTGGAGGTCGGCCTCGGTGATCCGTTGGTCGAAGCTCCCGATCGGCTTGCCGTGGAGGTAGGCGCCGCCCTGGGCGATGAGCCGCCGGGCCTCGCCCCGGCTCTTCGTGAGGCCGGCCTCGTGCAGCAGCACGAAGGCCTCGATGCCCTCCCGGAGTCGGGGGGCGTCCACCTCGTGGGTCGGCGCCTCGTCCAGGTTTCCGGCCCCGCCGAAGAGCGCCCGGCTCGCGTCCCGGGCCTTCCGGGCCTCGGCCTCGCCGTGGACGAGCTTCGTGACCTCGAAGGCCAGCACCTCCTTGGCCTCCCGGATCCGGGCGCCCTCGAGCCGCCCCAGTTCCCGCACCTCCTCCATGGGCAGGAACGTGAACAGCCCCAGGAACCGCTCCACGTCCGGGTCCTCGGTGTTGATCCAGTACTGGTAGAAGTCGTAGGGGCTCGTGCGCTCCGGGTCGAGCCACACCGCGCCCTGGGCCGTCTTGCCCATCTTGGCGCCCGAGGCCGTGGTGAGGAGCGGAAACGTGATGCCGTGGGCCTCGGCGCCCTCGACCCGCCGGATGAGCTCCACCCCGGCCACGATGTTCCCCCACTGGTCGTTTCCGCCCATCTGGAGCCGGCACCCGTAGTGCTGGAACAGGTAGAGGAAGTCGTAGGCCTGGAGCAGCATGTAGTTGAACTCGATGAAATTGAGCCCGGTCTCGAGCCGCTGGCGGTAGGACTCGGCCGCGAGCATCCGGTTCACCGAGAAGTGGACCCCGATGTCCCGGAGGAACTCGATGTAGTTGAGCTCGAGGAGCCAGTCGGCGTTGTTGAGGAGCATCGCCCCCCGGTCGAAATCCAGAAACCGGGCGAGCTGGGCCTTGAGCCCCCGGGCGTTCTCCTCGATCTGCTCCCGCGTCAGGAGCTTTCGCATCTCGGTCTTGCCCGAGGGGTCGCCGATCATGGCCGTGCCGCCCCCCACGAGGGCAATGGGCCGGTGGCCGGCCCGCTGCATGTGCGCCAGCGCCATGATGGGCACGAGGCTCCCCACGTGGAAGCTCGAGGCCGTGGGGTCGAACCCGATGTAACAGGTGGTGGGGGCGGTGAGGAGTTCGCGCACCTCCTCCTCGCCGGTGGTCTGCTCGAGGAACCCGCGCTCCCGGAGCACGTCGAGCACGTGGGCCATGGGGTGTCCCTCCTGGTGGTGATCGATCGGGGCTGGCGGGGCCCCCGGGGGAGTCCCGCAAAGGCGGGCGATCCTAGCAACCGGTTCGCCGGGGGGTCAACGGCCGGCCGGGGGGGCCGGGGGAATCTCCGGCTCGGGCGGGGCGGGGGAGAGGAGCCGGGCCGCCTCGGCCAGGGCGGCCGGGTCGCCGATCAGCACGAGTTCGTCCCCGGCGGCCAGCCGGGTGCCAGGGGGCGGGTTTGCGATGACCCGGCCGTCGGGGTGCCGCACGGCCACCGCGGTGGCGCCGGTGCGCGACCGCAGGGCCGCCTCGGCCAGGGTCTTCCCGGCCACCGGGCTATCGGCGGCCACCCGCACGGTCTGCAACGCCACCCCGGCCAGGTACGGCCCCAGGTCCGCGCCGGCCGCTTCGGCCTCGAGCCCCCGGAGCATCTCGTACGCCCCCTGCCGGATCTCCGCCACGAGGGCCTCCACCGTTTCCCGGGGGACCAGGTACCGCCGGAGCACCCGGACGAAGATCTCCACCGAGGTCTCGAACTCCTCGGGGATCACGTCGGCCGCGCCGAGCCGCAGGAGCGCCGGCACCTCGAGCACGTACCGGGTGCGCACGATGAGGTGGGCCGCGGGGTTGAGCCGTCGGACCTGGGCCACGATCCGGCGGGTGGAGGCGGCGTCCGAGACCGCCACCACCACCACCCGGGCCCTTTCCACGCCGGCGTGGACCAGGGTGTCGGGGGAGGTGGCGTCGCCGTACAGGATCCGCACGCCCCTCTTCCGCTCCTGGCGCACGGTGTGGGGGTTCAGTTCCACCACCACGTAGGGGATTCCGGCCACCTCGAGGGCCCGCACCACGTTTCGGCCGTTCACCCCGTAGCCCACCACCACCACGTGGTCCTCGAGGGCCGGGGCGGTGTCCTCCGGCTCCAGCGACGGGCCCCGCACCAGGGCCCACCGGCCGAGGCGGCCCCTCCAGCCCGCCACCCTGCCGCCGGCCCGGTAGAGCCACGGGGTCACCCCCATCGTGAGGCAGGTGGAGGCCACGAGCCACTGGGCCTCGGCCGGGGCGATCACGCCGCGGCTAGCGGCCTCCTGGGCCAGCACGAACGAGAACTCCCCGATCTGGGCCAGGGCCAGGGCCGCCGCGGCCGCGATCCGCAGGGGGTACCCGGCCACCAGAACCCCGGCGGCCACGGCGAGGGCCTTGGCCCCGGTGGCGACGGCGGTGCCCCCGAGCACCATGCCGGGGGACTCCCAGATCACCCGCGGATCGAGGAGCATGCCCACCGAGACGAAGAAGAGGATGGTGAAGATCTCCCGGAGCGGGGCGATGTCGCCGAAGGCCTGGATCCCGAACTCCGATTCGGAAAGGATGAGGCCCGCCACGAACGCGCCGAGGGCCATGGAGAGACCGGCCTGGGCCGAAGCCCAGGCCGCGCCCAGGGCCAGGCCGAGCACCGTGAGAAGGAAGACCTCCCTTCGGCGGGTGCCCACGGCGGCCCGCAGCAGCGCCGGCACCACCCACCGGGCCGCGGCGAGGGCCCCGGCCATGAACCCGACGCCCTTGGCCGCGGTCCAGGCGAGCCCGGCCCAGCCCGCGTGGTGCCCGCCCAGCCAGTCCACCACCAGGATCATGGGCACCACGCACAGGTCCTGGAAGATGAGGAGCGAAAGGGCGGCCCGGCCCTGGGGCGAGTCCACCTCGGCCCGTTCGGCCGCGAGCCGGGCCACCAGGGCCGTGCTGCTGAGCGATGCGGCCAGGGCGAGCACCAGGACCGAAGGCGGTGAAAGCCCGGCCAGGTGGGCGGCCCCCGCCACCAACGCCCCCGCCAAGGCCACCTGCACGGCCCCGCCCCCGAACACGACCCGCCGGAGCTGCCAGAGCCGCTCCACGGAGAACTCGATCCCGATCGAGAAGAGGAGGAGAACCACCCCGATCTCGGCCAGGATCTCGATCTCGTGGTGCCGCTCCACCAGCCCGAACCCGTGGGGCCCCAGGGCCACCCCGGCCGCGATGAACCCCACCACCGCCGGCACCCGCACCCGGTGGAAGAGGTACACCACCGCCACGGTCAGGGCGAGCACCAGGACGTAGTCCCCCAGGATCTGGACGACGGTCACGGCGCCTCCGATCCGGCGGCCGCGGCCCGGCGCAGGCGGTCGAGGATGGCCAGGCCCAGGCCCTCGGCGGGCACGGCCTCGGCCACGATCGCGTCGAGGCCGGCCTGGTCCAGGTGCCGCAGGGCCGCGAACAGGCGGGCGGCCGCCTCCCGCAGATCGCCCCGGGGGCTGAGGACCTCAACGGCCTCGAACCGGTCTCCGGGCGGCGAGCCGCGAAACGCGAGCGCCCCCAGCCGGCCCCGGGGGAGGTCGGCGGCACCCAGGGAGTCGACCAGCACGACCGGGGTCCGGGGGGCGTAGTGGGAGGGCAGGGTGCCGGGGGCGAGCCCCGGCTTCGGCGCACCCCGGGCGAGGGGGCCGGTCACCCGCTCGATCTCCTCCACCGGCACGGCGCCGGGCCGAAGCAGCCGGGGTTCCCCCACCAGCGACACGATGGTGGATTCGACCCCCAGGGGGCACGGGCCGCCGTCGAGCACGAGATCCACGGCCCCGGCGAGCTCCTCCACCACGTGCTCCGCCCGGGTGGGACTGGTGCGGCCGAACCGGTTCGCGCTGGGCGCCGCCACGGGCACGCCGGCCCGGGCGAGGAGCTCCAGGGCCAGGGGGTGGGAGGGCACCCGCACGGCCACCGTGGGAAGGCCCGCGGCCACGAGGTCGGGCACCCGGGTCGCCCTGGGGAGCACCAGGGTGAGCGGCCCCGGCCAGAACCGCCGGGCGAGCTCCCGGGCCAGGGCCGGCACCTCGGCCGCCACGGCCGGCAGATCCTCGGCGGCCCCGAGGTGGACGATCAGGGGGTCGAACCGGGGCCGGCCCTTGGCCTCGAACACCCGGGCCACGGCGTCCTCGTCGAGGGCGTGGGCTCCCAGGCCGTACACGGTCTCGGTGGGAAAGGCCACGAGCCCCCCCTCCCGGAGGACCCGGGTCGCCTGTTCGATCCCCTCGGTGCCCACGATGCCGATGCCGGCCCGGGCCAGGATCCAGCGGGCGGCCTCTCCGATGCCGGGAAGCACCGCATCGGCGAGCCCACCCAGTTCGTCCCGGTGTTGGGCCCCGTGGCCCGTGAGGAGATAGACGCCCGTGGCGCCCACCCGCCGGGCCAGTTCCATGTCGTGGGGGCGGTCCCCCACCACGAACGACCGCGCGAGGTCGATGCCGTACTCCTCGGCCGCCCGGAGGAGGAAATGGGGATTGGGCTTCACGCAGGCGCACCGCTCCGAGCGCTGGTGGGGGCAGGTGTAGAAGGCCCGGATCGGGGCCCCGACCTCCCCGAGCCTCCTTGCCATATGGCCGTGGACCCGCTCCACCTCGTCGGCCGTCACCTCGCCCAGGGAGATGCCCGGCTGGTTCGTGACGACGAACAGGTCGAAGTGGGGGGCCAGGAGCCCCAGGGCCGACTCGGTGTCCGGAAACCAGACGAGATCCTCGGGCGACCGGACGAACCCCACGTCCTCGACGAGCGTCCCGTCCCGGTCGAGGAACACGGCGGGGCGCGTCATTCCTCCTCCCCGTCGGTGCGGGCCAGGGCCAGGAGGATCCGCTCCATCTTGGTGCGCGGGGCGGGTTCCACCCCGGGGTTCACGACGCCGCGCCGGCGGGCCCGTTCGGCCTCGGCCCGGCGGCGCTCCGCGTCGCGCCGCTCCACCTGGCGGGCGAGTTCGTCGATCTGGTCCCGGTCGATCCAGATTCCTCCGCACACCGGGCAGTGGGTGAGCCACACCCGGTAGCGCAGGGTGCGGGTAAGGGTGTTGGCGCAGCGGGGGCAGATCATGGGGCGACTCCGTGTTCGGGTGTTTCGGGGTCGGGGTGGCCGGCGCCCCGTTCCCGGCGGGCGGCCCGGTCGTAATAGGCCCGCACCCGGGCCAGCGTCCGGCGGGCCCAGCCGAACTCCAGGGCCAGCACGCCGAGCCCCAGGGGGATCACCACCATGCCGGGGCCGGGAAGCAGGAGGAGCACCAGGCCCGCGGCCAGGAGGGTCCCGCCGATCAGGGCCACGGCCACCTTGCGGACCAGCCGGACCGCCTCGGGAAGGGACCGCCCGGCCGCGTACCACCAGGGCGGGCGGAGGCCGGGTCGGCCGCCGGGTTCAGGGGTCATGGGGGCGCGGGAGAAACCGGAACCAGCCGGCCGGTGGCAAGGTCGTACACGAGGCCGTGGACCTCCAACCGGCCGGCTTCCACGGCCTCCCGCACGAAGGGGTAGGAGAGGGCGTTCTCCACCTGGAGCCGCACGTTCTCCTCGACCATCCAGCGGTGCCGGTGCGACGGGCCTTCCCATGGGTCGGCGGCCGCCCGACGGCCCGCCCGTCCCCTCAGTCCGTCGAGGTGCCCGAGCCATCGGGACACGAACCCGCCCGGTTCGTCCGGACGGTCGAGGGCCTCGATCCCGCCGCACCCATAGTGACCGCAGATCACCAGGGTTTGGACCCCGAGTTCTCGGATCCCGTACTCCAGGACCGCGCCGACCGCCGGCTCGTGCCGGGGCACGAGGTTCGCCACGTTTCGGTGGACGAAGATCTCCCCGGGTCCCGAGTTGGTGATCAGGTTCACCGGGACCCGGGAGTCCGAACACCCGACCCAGAGCACCGACGGGCGCTGGCCCCGGCACAGGGCCGCGTAGAACGCCCTGCGGGGCACGAACTCCCGTTCCACGAACCGTCGGTTTCCGTCAAGGATGCATTGGATCATGGCGGCTTCCCGGTGGGGTCTTCGGGGTTTCGCGGTCCCGAGGCGGAACCGTACCGCCCGGGCGGGGCACCGGCAAGGGAACGGGCCGGGCGCCTCCACCGAGAGGAGCCCAGCCCGTTTGTACTATTACTCCGGCGGCGAAATAGACACGGTCGGGGGCATGGGGCCCGCTGGAGAGCCAGGCGCGGCCCCTCAGCCCTTGGGCTTGGGCAGCACCTGCTCGAACGCGCCCTCGTCCATCAGCGCCCCCTGGGCCACGAGCTGGCGGTATTTGATGAAGTCGATCACGTCCTCCCCGGTCATCTTCCGGGTGCTGAACGCCGTGAACCCCAAGAACGCCTCGCACATCATGTTCGCCGCCAGCCAGTGCCGGTTCGCCAGCTTTGCCTGGTCCCAGAAGAACTTCTTCTTCGCCCGGATCATGTCGATCGACATCTGCAGGCACCCCGGGAACAGGTTCGCAAACCGCCAGATGATCTGGTTGACTTCTTTGTCGAGGAGCTCGAAGTCCACCGTGCACGACTTCACGAGCTCCTTGGCCTTCTGGGCCTCCTCCCCCGTCTTGAACTCCCCGTACACGATCTCGCCGTCGCGCACGTACTCCTCGGTGATCACCTGGGGGTTTCGGATGAACGTGCCGTCCGCCGTCTTCAACACCGGCACGGCCTTCGAGATGAGCCCCTTGGCCTTCATCTTGTAGGCCGACCACAGCTCGCACGAGATGCAGTTCCACATGGCGTCTTCCATGGAAAGGAACCACGGCAGAAAGTCCGTGGACCCGCCCACCGGCGCCGATCCGTGCTTGGGC
>NZ_BAAHXI010000024.1:0-50470 GCF_054656955.1 Deferrisoma palaeochoriense | reverse complement strand
TTATGTTTGAGCAAGTGGAGTTCGTGAAAATCCAACCGGTGCCGCTTTTGTCCCAACTCTCGGTAGACCGCACACCGCGGCACCAGGAAGGCCCCGGCGAAGCGGTTCACCGTTCGTTCCGCGCTGCGGGTGTCCGCCGGCTCGAGTAGCAGATGACCCAGCTCGTGGGCCAGGCTGAAGCGTTGTCGGTCTCCGGGAACCCCTCGCTTCACCACGATCACCGGAATCTCGTCGTTCGCCCAGACCGTGAGGGCGTCGAAGTCCTCGGGGGCGTCTACCAGCCCGACCTTTACGCCCTTGTCTTCGAGGAGTTCGGGCAGGTTGTCCAACGGGCCCTGCCCCAACGCCCATGCCTCACGGAGCCTTTCGGCAGCCAGCTCTGCATCCTCGGGGCGCTCCACCAGGCGGCTCCAGTCGTCCGGGATGGCGAACAGGGGCGTCTCGTCCGGAGCGAAGAGCCGCTCCACCGCGACGTATCGTTCGAGCCACTCGCGCACCTGTTCCAAGACCGCCTGCCGGTGCTTTTTCCCGAGAGCCAGTCGGCGACGGTATTCCGGCGGGGCAAGGCGGATGGTTTGGGGCCTCAGCAAAAATTCGACCTTTACGTCCAGCGCCCGTGCCAGTTGGATCAACACACCCGAACGGGGCACGGCCAGGCCGCGTTCGTACTTCGAGATCGCCATCGCGCTCACGCCGGCCCTCTCGGCCAGCTCCCGCTGGCTGATGCCCGCCCTCCGCCGAGCCGCTTTGATCCGCTCTCCGATTGCCATGTCGCTCCTCCGATTAGTTTACACTATGCCGCTGTATTGCCTTCTTGTAAACCGGAAGGCGCAGATCGGACCGTCGAACGGCCGGCCGGTGTCCGTCGGGTGGACAAGGCGGGCTAGCGAGGTCGGGTTTGGGCTGAAGGGCAGCCCCCCGCGGGCGGGCCGCAGGGTAGCCGTAGCGTGCGCGGGCATCCCGGCAGCCAGGCTCCCGGACCACCGGGCACGGGTTGCCGGCAAAGGCGCCGCCCAGGCAGAAACCCATGACGGGGCGGCACGGAGATTGACGGGGCCGCCCGAGGGCGCTAGGTTCGAAAGATCGAATCTTACCGGAGCGGAGGACCGCCATGGATACAACCCGGCTGTCGAGCAAGGGGCAGATCGTCATCCCGAAACACATCCGGCAGGCGCGCCGTTGGGAGCCGGGCACGGAGTTCGTCATCGAGGAAGCGGTCGACACCCATGTGCTCGTTCGGTACGTGACGAACGACGACCCGGCCCAGGCGGCGCGGGCGTTCGAACTACTGAAACACTCCCGGGATGTCTTTGTTCCGAAGACCGTGGTGCTGGAGACGGAGTGGGTGTTGAGGGCCGTTTACGGGCTGCCACGGGAGAACGTGAGGAACGCGTTGCTCCACGTGCTCGGCCTACCCAATGTGGTCGTGGAGGATGCCGAACGGGTGGCGGAGGCGATCGATCTGTACGACGGAGGAATGGATCTCGCCGACGCTTTGCATCTTTCGTCGAGTTCCGACGCGGACGAATTCTTCACCTTCGACCGCCGGTTTGAACGGCTGGCCCGTGGGCTGGAGCGGCCCGTGCGGCTCCTGTGAGCGTCGCCGCCGGGGGGGGAGCGCCATCCAGTTGGTTGTGGTTTGCCCCGCCCCGTGGGCCGGTTCGGCCCGAGCCCACGCCCGGCCCGGCAGGGGCGGCGCGTGCCTACTTCCTGACCTCCCAGGGCTCCACCGGGCCCGGCACGGGGCGGAAGGCGGGGTGGGGCTCGATGTCGGAGAGGGAGCGCAGCAACCGGTGGCGCTCAGGGTCCCGGACCGCGAGCTTTCGGAGCAGGTGGTCCCACTCGTACCGGAGTTGGCCGGTGGTCACGGGGATGGGGTCGGCCCGGGCCGCGGGGTCCACCTTGCCCGGGTCGAACCGGTACCCCCGGGCCCGGGCCTCGGCGAGCACGGCCAGGAGGTAGGCCTGGAGGGCGGCCACGGGGTCGGGCTGGGCCCGGAACCGAAGGAGCTGGGGGTGGCGGGTGTAGCCCCGGGTCTTCCCCTCGAGCACGGCCTTCGCCAGGAGCCCCTCCCGCCACAGGGCCACGAGCCCCCGGGCGTCGAGGTACCGGGGATGCAACGACCAGAGCCTCATCGCCGAGCCACCGACCGCGCGTGCTTCCGACCCATCGGTTTTCCTCCCTTTCCCCGGCCGGCGAAAGGTTCCCCCCGCGGCGGCGACCCAACGCCGGGTAGCGTCTCTCACGCGGGAGGAGAACCATGCGTTGGGGCATCGTGTTGGGAATGGCGGCGGTCCTCGCCGCCACGGGCGCACCGGGAGCCCAGGTGGAGCGGCAGGGGGGCCGGGTGTTCCTGGTGGACCAGCGGGGCGAGCGCTGGGAGGTGACCGAGGCCGAACGCCGCGGGTTCCGGCCCGAGGGCTTCCAATACGGCATCGGCCGCGACGCCTTCGTCCCCCTCACCGACGACGGGCTCCGGGAGCCCGTCCCGCCGCCCCCGCCGGGGCTCCGGGTGATCGGGGTGGGCCGCGGACGCGAGGCCCGGGCGTACTCGGTGCCGCTCCTGCGGGGCCACGAGGTGGCGAACGCCTGGGTCGGGGAAGATCCGGTCGCCGTGGCCTACTGACCCCTCGTGGACCTAGCGGCTGTGTACAGCCGCCGGATCGACGGCCGAACCCTCACCCTCACCCCCTCGGGCTGGACCTACCGCTGGACCTTCGTGCTGGTGGACCGGGAGACCGGAACCCTCTGGTACCCGGAACAGGGCGGCCTCCGGGGCATCCAGGGCCCGCTTGCGGGCCGGCGGCTCCCCGCGTTTCCCTCCGCCGACACGTCGTGGGAGGCCTGGCGCCGCCGGGAGCCGGACTCGCGCCTGCTGGAATAGCCAGGGGCCCCTACGCCCGGGCCGCGAGGCGCGCGGGCCGGACGCCGTACTCCTCGAGCATCGCCTCGATCCGCCGGTCCTTTTCCTCCCAGATCCCGTTCAGCCAGGCCTGGAACCGCTCCCGGAACCGGGGGTCGTGGAAGTAGTCGCCCAGGAGATCGGGCGTCACGGGCAGGGATTCCACGTGCACGCGGATCTCCCGGATCCTCCCGCACAGGAAGGCCCAGAACCGGGGCGGCCCCTCGGGGTACACGATGGTGACGTCGAGGATCCGGCTCAGCCGGTCGCCCAGGGCCGCGAGCACCAGGGCCGTTCCGGCCGCCTTGGGCCGGAGGAGGTGCCTGTAGGGGGAGCCCCGGGCCCGGCGCTTGGCCGGGGTGGCCCGGGTGCCCTCGGCGAAGTTCACGACCGAGATGGGGATGGTCTTGAACTTCTCGCAGGCCTTGAGGGTCTCCCGGAGGTCCCGGTCCCGGAGGTGGGGCTTTTTTTCGAGCACGGCCTTGGGCGTGCGTTTCATGAAGGGAAAATCCAGGGCCCACCAGGCGAGCCCCAAGAGCGGCACGTAGATGAGCTCCTTCTTGATGAAGAACTTGAGGAACGGGATCCGCCGGTGGAACACCTTCTGGAGTACCACGATGTCGGTCCAGCTCTGGTGGTTGGCGAGCACCAGGTACCACCCCCGGCGCTCGAGGCCCTCGAGGCCGGTCACGGTCCAGCGGATGGGCTTCGTGAGGTCGAGGCCGGTGTTGTTGCACGCGATCCAGGCCTCGGCGATGGCGTTCAGCACCCGGTCGCACCAGGCCCGCCAGCGGCTCCGGGGTACGGCCAGCTTGAGGAGTGCCACCGCGAAGAGCGGCAGGCACCAGACCACGGTGTTCACGGCGAGGAACGCGAGCGAAAGGACCCCGTTGAGGGGGCCGGGCATCCGGTGGAGCAGGGGTTTCATGGCGGAAACCTCGTAGACGGCTAGGACGCCGGGAGGCTGGGACGCTGGAACGCGAAACCATGGGGCCCGCGCCGCCGGAATGCTAGCCCGTCCGGACCGGAGGCCGCAACGCTCCGGGAAGACGCGGGGGGCTTCCTGGACGGGGAAGGGGCTCCCCGGGCATGATCGCGCCGGTGCGGGGGGCCGGTCGAGGGAGCGGCGTGCTCGCCGCGATCCGGGCCGAAGGCCCGGTTGGGGGGTGTGTCGCGGCGTGGAAGCCGCTCCTACAGGGAGGAACCGGCGCCGTTCTCGGGACCCGGCAGGATCTCGTGAAGCGTTCCCGAACACCCGTGGTTTTCCCCGGGGGTGGGGCTGGGGGCCCCTCCTTCGCTGAACGGCCTCACAGGGGCCGCCTCGGCGCGATCCGCTGCGGCGCGTGAGGGCACGCGCCGCGGCCGCTCCCCTGGCGCCGGGCGGCCCGCGCTGCTCGGCCGTCGCGCTTCGTCGGAACCCCCAGCCCCACCGCCGCCATTTGCATACTTTTTTGTGAGACGGACCACTAGCCGCCGCGCAGCCCGGCCGCCAGGCCAAATGAAGGAGGTGATCGGTCGGTGGAAACGCTCCTCTGCGGGCACCGTGACGGAACCTCCAGGGCCCCTGGGGCCGGGCTCCTCGTGTACCACCAGGGGGGCCTCGGGGATTTTGTGCTCTCGGTGCCGGCGATCCTGCGGCTCGCGGCCTGGGCCGGGGGGCCGCGGGCCTTCTGGGGGCCTTCGGACCGGCTCGCCCTTCTACCCGGGTTCGGCCCGGCACCGGGCGAGCTCCTCCGCCGGGGCCACGAGCTCTTCGGCGAGGCGCCGTCGGAGACGGTGCGGGGGGCCCTGGGCCGGTTCGGGTGGGTTGCGGGGTTCGGCGGCCGGGCGCCGCCCCGGTGGCTTCGCCACGCCGGGGACCGGGCGCTGGGGGTGGCCTCGTTCCCGCCCCCGGGGGGCCCCTGGGTGCCCCGGTTCCAGGCGCTCCAGCTCGACCGGGCCGGGGTGCCCCGGCCGCCGGGGCCCCTCCTTCGGGCCTGGCGTCGGGCGGTCCTCCCGGCCCGGGAGCCCCGGTGGATCGCGGTGCACGCCGGAAGCGGCGACCCCAAGAAGAACTTCCCCCCGGCGTTCTGGGCCGAGGCCTGCGGGGCGCTCGGCCGCGCGCTCGGGCTTCCGGTGCGGGTCATCCTGGGCCCGGCCGAGGCCGAGCGGGGCGCCCCGGGGTGGGAGGCCGTGGGCCCGGTCACGGTGTGCGGGGCGGTGCCGGAGCTCCTCGGGATCCTCGCCGGCGCGGCCCTTTACCTGGGGAACGACGCCGGCCCCACGCACCTCGCCGCGGCCCTCGGGGTTCCCACGGTGGCGGCCTTCGGGCCCACCAACCCGGGGCTCTGGCGGCCCCTGGGGCCCCGCGTGCGGGTGGTGCGGACCGGCGCCTCCTGCGCCCCGTGCACGGCCGGGGGCCCGATCGGATGCCCGGATCCCCGGTGCCTGGGCGAGCTCGACCCGGGGCTCGTGGTTCAGGCCGGGCTCGCGCTCGCTTCGGGCGGCTCCACGACCCCGATGTAGGGCAGGCACCGGTTCCGCTCGGCGTAATCGAGCCCGTACCCCACCACCCAGACGTCGGGGATGTCGAAGCCCACGTAGTGGAGGGTGACGTCGTGGCCGAGGCGGGCGCCCTTACGAAGGAGTACGCAGGTCCGGAGCGCGGCCGGCCTGCGGGCCCGGAGAAGCCCCTGGAGGTAGGCCAGGGTCGATCCGGTGTCCACGATGTCCTCCACCAGGAGCACGTGCCGGCCCGCGATGTCGATGCGTAGGTCCATGAGGAGCCGGACCGCGCCGGGCTCCCGGGTTTCCCCCGGGTAGGTGGACACGGCCAGAAAATCCACCCGCCGGGGCACCGTGAGCGCCCGGGCCAGGTCCGCCAGGAAGATGAAGCTCCCCTTGAGCACCCCCACGAGCACGAGCTCGTCCACCCCACGGTGGTCCCGGTCCACCTCCCGGGCGAGCTCGGCCACCCTCCGCCGGATCTGGGTTTCGTCGTACAAAATCCGTATCCGCTCGGCCATGGGTCCTCCGTACCGGGGATCAGACGTCTGAGGACAGAGGACAGAGGCGCCGACCGCATGCGGCTAGGCGGCGAGGTAGTTGGGCGGCTGCCGCCAAGCCGCCTAGTGGTCCGTCGCACAAAAACGTATGCAAATGGCGGCGGTGGGGCTGGGGGTTCCGACGAAGCGCGAGGCCGTTCAGCGAAGGAGGGGCCCCCAGCCCCACCCCTGGGGAAAACCACGGGTTTTCGGGAACGCCTCACTAGCTGCCCAGCGGTTGGCCGCTTGCGGCCAACGGAACGATTCGGCCCTCGCCCACGTCCACGAGCCCCCGGTCGGTGAGCTTGAGCTCGGGGATCACCTCGAGCCCGAGGAAGCTCAGGGTCCAGAACGGCTCCGGGATCGCCACCCCGAGCTCCCGGGCTGCCCGGTCGAGTTCGTGCTGGGCCCGGGCGACCTCCTCGAGGGGTGCCAGCGAAAGGAGCCCGGCCACCGGGAGCGGCAGGAGCGCGAGCACCCGCTCGCCCGAGGCCGCGGCCATGCCGCCCCCGGCCTCGGCCACGGCCCGGGCGGCCGTGAGCATGGAGGCGTCGTCCATGCCGAGGACGATCAGGTTGTGGTGGTCGTGGGCCACGGTGCTCGCGAGCGCCCCCTGCCGGAGCCCGAAGCCCCGCACGAGCCCCAGGCCCACCCGGCCGGTGCCCCGGTGGCGCTCGATCACGGCCAGTTTGGCCAGATCCCGGGACGGGTCGGGCGCCCTGCCGCCGAGGTCCACCACCTCACAGCGGGTCGCGATCTGGCCCGGCTCCACCCGGATCACCCGGGCCCGGCCGGCGGTCGGCAGGTCGAGCCGGACCCGGTCCCAGGCGATCCGGACGGTATCGCGGAGCGCAGCCGGGGGTTGCGGCGGCTCGCCGGGCGGGGCGGTGTCCACCCTCCGGCCCTCCCGGTACACCGCCACGGGCCGGGGCTCCCGCAGGTCGTCCCAGAGCACCAGGTCGGCCCGCCGGCCCGGGGCCACGGCGCCGCGGTCAGAGAGCCCGTAGGCCTCGGCCGGGTTCAGGGTGGCGAGCCGCCAGGCGACGAACGGGTCGAGCCCGAGTTCCATGGCCCGGCCGAGGGCGAAATCGACCCCGCCCCGCTCCAGGAGGTCGGCCGGGGAGAGGTCGTCGGTGCACAGGCAGAACCGCCGCTCGGTTGTCGGGGTCACCAGGGGCAGCAGGGCCTCCAGGTTCCGGGCCGCGCTTCCCTCCCGGATCAGGATGCGCATCCCCCGGGCCAGCTTTTCCCGGGCCTCTTCGGGGCCGGCCGCCTCGTGGTCGGTGGAGGGGCCCAGGGCCAGGTAGGCGTTGAGAACCCGGCCCGTGACCCCGGGGGCGTGGCCGTCGACCCGGTCGAAGCCGACCTCCAGTTCCGAGAGGACCCGGGGATCCCCCCGCACCGCGCCCCCCACGTCCATGAGCTCCCCGAGCCCCACCACGCCGGGCAGCTCCCGGAGCGCGGCCAGGTCTTTGGGCTCGATCCGGGCCCCCGAGGTGGCCAGATCGGTGGCCGGCACGCAGGAGGGCAGGGTGACGAGGAGCTCGCAGGGCTCGCCCCGGCCTTCGGCCAGGAGCCAGCGCAGGCCCGGGAGGCCCGAGACGTTGGCGATCTCGTGGGGGTTCGTGACCGCGGTGGTGACGCCGCGGCGGGCCAGGGCCCGGCCGAACTCCCGGGGGTGGAGCAGCGAGCTCTCCAGGTGCACGTGGGCGTCGATGAGCCCCGGGCCGAGCACCCGGCCGGCGGCGTCCACCTCCTCCCGGCCCCGGTACCCGGCGCCCACCCCCGCGATCCGGCCCCCGGCCACGGCCACGTCGGCCGTCTCGAGGGTGCCCCGGAACACGTCGAGCACCCGGGCGTTTCGGAACACGAGGTCCGCGGGTTCGTCGCCCCGGGCCACGGCGAGAAGGCGGCGTCGGTCCATCTGCTTCCTCCGGTGCGCGAGAAAGATAGCTCGCTGCCGCGCGGATTCAAGCCGTTGGTTCCGGCGGCCGAGAAGGGAAAGGAAGGACCCTGGATCGATGCGGATCCTGAATCCGGAGGTCGCTCTTGCCCGGGAGGTTGTCATGATCCGAGCCCTGCACGCCGCCGTTTCGGGCGCCCTCGCCCGGCAGACCCAGGTGGACGCCGCCGCGAAGAACCTCGCCAACGCCACGACCCCCGGGTACAAGCGCCTCGAGGTGACCCTGCAGGAGACCCCCGGCGGGGTCCGGGCCGAGGCCGCGCGGGAGGAGACCCCCGGGCCGCCGGTTCCCCCGGAGCCCCCCGATACGGAGCCGGCCGAGGGGTCCAACGCGGACCCGGTGCGGGAGATGGCCACCCTGATCGAGGGACAGCGGGGGTTCGAGGCCGACCTCCAGGTGCTCCGGGCGGCCGACGAGATGCTCGGGACCCTGCTGGATTGGAAGGGCTGAGGGGCGTCGGCCCAATGGGACGCGAAGGGCCGGGAATCGGTGGATTTTCGTTCGTCGCCGGTCGGTTGTCGTTTGTCGTTAGCCCGTAACGACCTGCGACGTGCGGCCTTAGAGCTTCCCAGCTTCCCAGCTTTCTAGCTTTCCAGCGGATTCATCCATGCACGGAGGCAGCCGGACGGCCTTGGCGGCCGCCCTTTTCGTTGCGTTGACGGCGGGATCGGCGGGCGCCGGGGTGGAAACCCGGCTGCTCGCCGCCCTGGAGACCCACCGGGTCGTGGTGGTGGGGGAGCGCCACGGGTTCGAACCGGGCCACCGGTGGTTCGGCCGGGTCGCGGTCGCGGCGGCCCGCCGGTTCCCGGGCCTGGCCGTGGGGCTGGAGCTGCCGGCCGACCTCCAGCCCGCGCTCGACCGGGGCGAGACGCCGGACCTTCCGCCGGTGATCGGGGGCCCGTCGTATCGGCGCCTGCTCGGGGACCTCCAGGCCCTCCGGCGGAAGGGGGCGGTCCGGCTGGTGGCCCTCGACCTGCCCCGGGGCGAGCTGGGCGACCGGGACGGCCACATGGCCCGTCGCGTCGCGGAGGCTCTGGCGGCGGGCGCCCCCCGGATGCTCGCGCTGGTGGGGAACCTCCACGCCTGGGGCGCCGGGGGAAAGCTCGGGGGCCGGCTGCGGGCCGCCGGCGCCCCGTGCTTTCTCGTGGGCACGGTCCCGGGCCCGGCCGCCCCCCGGTGGTGCCCCCCGGGCACCCCGGGCCACGAGACCCTTTCGGCCCACATCGAGGCCCTGCTTCCCCCCGGCCCTTTGTCCGGCCCGGGGTTCGACGCCGTCGTCTCCTGGGCCGCGGAAACGGAAACGGCCCGGCGCTGAACGCCGGGCCGCCGAATCCCCAACTCCTCCGTGCCCTCCGTGGTGGGAGGCCTCCCTACCCTTCCAGCCGGACCAGATCCTCGTTGATCTCGATCTCGGCCTCTTTGCGGAGTTGCTGGAGGTACTCTTCGAACACCTGCTCCTGCTTTTTCGCGAGGAGCTCGGCGCGGATCTTCTCCCGCTCGGCCTCGAGCCCCGCCATGTCGGGCTCGATCTTCTCCTCTAGGCGCACGGCGTAGATCTTGCCGTTCACCTCGAAGGGCTCCTCGGCCACCTGCCCCGGCTCCAGCCCGAACACCGCCTCCTTGAGCTCGGGCGACCAGCCGATCTTGGGCACGGCCCCGCCCTTTTTCACGAAGGGGTCCGTGGTCTCGGCCGTGAGGCCCGAGGCCTTCAAGGCTTCGTCCCACCCCTTCTCCCGGGCCGTGGCCAGGAACTCCTCGGCCTTCTTCCGGGCCAAGCGCACCGCCTCCTGCTTGCGGTAGGCGGCCTCGACCTGGTCCCGCACGTCCTCCAGGGGCGGCACCTCGGCCGGTTTGAGCTCGGCCAGGGCGATGAGGTAGGTGCCCTGGGGGGTTTCGAGCACCTCGCCGGGCTGCCCGGGCTCCAGGGAGAAGAGCACCTCCCGGAACTCCTCGGGCTTGGCCACCCCGGGCACGGGCTCGGTTTTCGCCAGAAGCGGGGTGGTTTTCACCTCGTGGTCTTTGGCCAGGTCCTCCCAGGTGACCTTGCCGTCCTCCAGGTCCATCAGGGTGTTGTCGGCCGCGGTGAACGCGAGCTCCAGGGCCTTGCGCCGCCGGATGTCCCGCTCGATCTGGTCCCGGACCTCCTCGAGGGGCTTCTGCCGGGCCTCCCGGTGGTCCTCGACCCGGATCAGGTGGTACCCGAAGGGGGTGCGCACGGGCTCGCTCACCTGGCCGGGCTCCAGGGAGAACGCCACCTTCTCGAACTCGGGCACCATCTTGCCCCGCTCGAAGTACCCGAGGTCCCCGCCCTTGTCCTTGGAGCCCGGGTCCTCGGAGACCTTCTTCGCGAGCTCGGCAAAATCGGCGCCCTCCTCGATCTGCTTCCGGATCTTCTCGATCCGCTCGCGGGCGGCCTTCTCCTCGTCCTCGGAGGCGTTTTGGGGCAGCCGCACCAGGATGTGCCGGGCCCGCACCGCCTCCTTCTCGGCGAACTCGCCGGCCCGCCAGTTGTACTCCTGGCGGATCTCCTCGTCGGTGACCTCCACGTCCTTCTCGAACGCCTCGGGGGCGAAGAGCACGTACCGGGCCGAGCGGCGCTCGGGGGTGCGGTACTGCTCTTTTTGGGCCTCGTAGTACTCGGCCAGGGCCTCGTCGGTCACCTCGACCTGGGGCTCGAAGGCCTCGGGCCGGAACGCCACGAACGAGATCCGGGCCTTGGTGTTGCGGTCGCGGTACTCGGCCTCGATCTCTGCGTCGGTGACCTGGGCCTGGGCCCGGATGGCCTGCTCCACCTTGCGCAGGAGGAGTTCCCGCCGGGTGGACTGCTCGTACTCCAGCGGGGTGATCCGGTTGGCGTCGAGGAGCTGGAGGTAGCGCTGCTTGCTGAACCGGCCGCCCTCCTGGAACGCCCCCACCGCCTGGATCGCGGCCGCGAGCTCCTCGTCGGTGACCTCAATGCCCCGCCGGTCGGCCTCCTGCAGCAGAAGGGCCTGGTCGATGAGCTGGTCCAGGGCCCGGCGGGCCAGCCCCAGCTCCTTGGCCATGCGGGCGTTCCAGCGTTCGCCGTAGGCCTGGCGGTAGAGCTCCGCCAGGTTCCCGTAGGCCCGCTGGTAGGTGGCCAGATCGATCTCGGTGCCGTTCACCTTGGCCACGTAGGCCGGCTTCTGGGACCGCACGCCCCACCCGAAGAAGAAGATGAACACGAGGATGATGAGCCCCAGAACCGCCTGGACGTAGGGGTTCCGGACGTTCTTTCGGATCTGGTTCAGCATGGCCGAGGTCTCCCGGTCTGGATCGAAACGCGGACGGTCGCACGAAGCCGGGTACGCTACCCCAAAGCCCGGCGGAAAATCAAGAAAACCCGCGGGGTAGGCGCCTTCGCCGCCCCCCGGGCCCCGGGGGGATCGTTGCCCGCCCCGGCGCCCGCCGCTATACTGCCGGGCCCATGTGCAACGGGCGCATTCCGGAGGAACGACCGGCCATGGAACTGCGCTGGCAGGACAACTGTTTCGTCTGCGGCAAGGAGAACCCCGAGGGGCTCCGGCTGGAGTTCCGGTTCGACGAGGCCGCGGGAACGATCGAGACCGTGTGGACGCCCCGGCCGGTCCACATCGGGTACGAGGGCATCGTGCACGGCGGCCTGGTGGCCACGCTCCTGGACGAGGCCCTGGGCAAGCTCACCACCCTCCTGGGCACGCCGGCCGTGACCGCGGAGCTCACCGTGCGGTATCTCAAACCCGTGCCCGTGGGCCGGCCGCTCCGGGTCACGGGCCGGGTTTCGAACGGCCGGGGACGGTTGCTCACGGGCGAAGCCGAGGCCCTCCTGGAGGACGGCACCCCGGCGGCCCGGGCCACCGCCAAGCTCGTGCGTACCCGCGCCGGCTGACGGCGTTTCTTGCGGCAGCGAAAGGACTCCACCCATGGCCCCCAAACCCGAAACCATCGTCGGCTTTTTGCGGGAGAAGGCCCCCCACCCCCTGACCGCCCGGGAGCTCATGAAGGGGCTGCGGGTGCCCCGGGCCCAGGAGGCCGAGTTCCTGGCCCGGCTCGGGGAGCTCGTCGAGGCCGGCCAGGTCGTGGAGATCAAGGGCGGCCGCTACGCCCACCCCTCGCGGGTGGGCCTGGTCGTCGGCCGGCTCACGGTGCACCCGGACGGGTTCGGGTTCGTGGTGGCCGAGGAGCCCGACCAGCCCGACGTGTTCATCAAGCCCCGTTGGCTTCGGGCCGCCATGCACGGCGACCGGGTGGTGGCCCGCATCGAGCGCCGGCCCCCCAAGGGGCCCGAGGGCCGGATCATCCGGATCCTGGAGCGGGCGAACCCGCGGGTCATCGGGGTGGTGCGGGTGCGGCGCAAGGCCGCGGTGGTGGTTCCCCTGGAGGAGCGGCTCCTCCACGAGGTCTACGTGGCCCCCGACGATCTCGGGGGCGCGGCCGACGGCCAGATCGTGGAGGTGGAGATCACGGCGTTCCCCACCGACGAGGCCGGGCCCGAGGGCCGGGTGGTGCGGGTGCTGGGGAACCGGGGCGAGTCGTCGGCCGAGGCCAAGGCCATCGCCCTGAAGCACGGCATCCCGGTGGAGTTTCCGCCGGAGGTGTTGGCCGCCGCCGACAAGGTGCCGACCAAGGTCCGGCCGTCGGACCTCAAAGACCGGGAGGACCTCAGGGATCGCCCCTTCGTGACGATCGACGGCGAGACCGCCAGGGACTTTGACGACGCCCTGGAGCTCGAGGAGCTCGAGCGGGGGCGGTTCCGGCTGCGGGTTGCGATCGCCGACGTGAGCCACTACGTGAAACCCGGGGGACTCCTGGACGAGGAGGCCTACGCCCGGGGCACCTCGACCTATTTCCCCGACCGGGTGTTTCCCATGCTCCCGGGGCGGCTCTCCAACGGCATCTGTTCCCTGAATCCCGGGGTGGATCGGCTGGCGATGGTGGCCGAGATGACCTTCACCCGGGGCGGCCGGCGGGAGGCCTCGCGGTTCTATCCGGCCGTGATCCGAAGCCGGCACCGGCTCACCTACACCCGGGTGGCCCGGATCCTGGGCGACCCGGACTGCCCGGAGGCCGAGGAGCTCGCCGACGTGACCCCCATGCTCCTCAAGATGGGGGAGCTGGCCCGGCTGATCCGGGCCCGGCGGCGCGAGCGGGGCAGCGTGGACTTCGACCTGCCCGAGGCCGAGATCGTGCTCGACGTGCGCGGCCGGCCCGAGGACATCGTGCGGGGCCAGCGCAACGAGGCCCATTTCCTGGTGGAGGAGTTCATGATCGCGGCCAACGAGGCCGTGGCCGATTTCCTCACCCAGAAGCGCATCCCGTGCCCCTACCGGGTGCACGACGCCCCCGACCCCGAAAAGCTCGCCGAGTTCCGGCGGTTCGTCCACAACTTCGGCTACACCCTGAAGGGCCGGGCCCGGCCCCACCCCAAGGACTTCCAGGCGCTCATCGCCCAGGTGGAGGGCAAGCCCGAGGAGCGCATGATCCACAACATGATGCTCCGGACCATGGCCAAGGCCGTGTACTCCCCGGAGAACATCGGCCACTTCGGCCTGGCCTCGGAGCGCTACCTCCACTTCACCTCGCCGATCCGGCGGTACCCCGACCTCATCGTGCACCGGGAGCTCAAGAAGGCCCTCCAGCGGCGGGCCGCGTCTAAGGCCTGGCGCGAGAAGGAGCGGAAGTACCTGGAGGATGCCTGTCCCCACCTCTCGGCCCGGGAGCGGGCGGCCGAGGCGGCCGAGCGCGAGGCCGTGCAGTGGAAAAAGTGCGAGTTCATGGCCGACAAGGTGGGCACCGAGCACTGGGGGTTCATCGTGGGGGTGGCGAGCTTCGGGTTCTTCGTGGAACTGGAGACGTACTTCGTGGACGGGCTGGTCCACGTGTCGAGCCTCCGGGACGACTTTTACCACTTCTCCGAGGAGACCCAGTCGCTCATCGGGGAGCGCACGGGCCGCACCTTCCGGATCGGCGACCGGGTCCGGGTGCGGGTGGACCGGGTGAGCGTGCCCCGGCGGCAGATCGACTTCGCGCTGGCGGAGGCGCCCCGGCCGTGAACGTGCTCGCCCTGACCCGCACCTACCGGTCCCTGGGCCGGATCCGGGAGATCGCCCTCGTGCTCTCCAAGCACGGGTTCAACCAGCTCCTGGAGCGGGCGGGTCTGGGACGGCTCGTGCCGTTCTCCCGACGGATCCGGGGCCGGAGCGGGGTGGAGGGGGACGTGCCGGCCCCGGTGGAGTGGCGGCTGGCCCTGGAGGACCTGGGCCCCACCTTCGTCAAGCTGGGGCAGATGCTCTCCACCCGGCCCGACCTGGTGCCCCCGGCCTACGCCGAGGAGTTCCGAAAGCTCCAGGACCGGGTTCCCCCGTTTCCCTTCGAGGAGGTCCGGCGCATCGTGGCCGAGGAGCTGGGGGAGGACCCGGAGGCCGTGTTCTCCCGCATCGAGCCCGAGCCCCTGGCCGCCGCGAGCATCGCCCAGGTGCACCGGGCCTGGCTCGTGGACGGCGCGGCCGTGGTCCTGAAGGTCCAGCGGCCCGGCATCGACCGCACCGTGTCCCAGGACCTCTCCACCTTGTACCTCCTGGCCGGGCTGGTGGAACGCTACATCCCCGAGGCCCGGCCGTTTCGGCCCCGGGAGATCGTGGACGAGTTCGCCCGTACCCTGAACCGGGAGCTCGACTTCTTCCTCGAGGCGTCCAACATCGAGCGGTTCCGGCAGAACTTCGAGGAGTTCCAGGACGTCGTGATCCCGGCCGTCCACTGGGAGCTGACCTCCAAGCGGCTCCTCGTGATGGAGGCCATCGAGGGCTGGCCGGCCGACGAGCCCGAAACCCTCCGGGCCCACGGCATCGAGCCCGGGCCCCGGGCCCGGGTGCTCGCCCGGGCGTTTTTGAAGCAGGTGTTCGACGACGGCCTGTTCCACGGGGATCTCCACGCCGGCAACGTGCTGGTGACCCCCGAGGGGCGGGTCGCGTTCCTCGATTTCGGCGCTGTGGGATACCTCTCGGAGGAGGCCCAGGAGCACCTGGGGGAGCTCTTTCTGGCCCTGGTGACCCGGGACTACGCCCAGATGGCCGAGGGCTTCGTGCGGCTCGGGAGCGCCGAGGACTCGGTGGACCTGCGGGCCTTCCAGCGGGATTTGAAGGAGCTCATCGAGCCCTATTTCGGCCGGCCCCTCAAAGACCTGCGGATCGGCCATCTGCTCCGGGAGGCCTCGGAGATCGCGCTGCGCCACCGGGTGCGGGTGCCCCCGGATCTCATTCTCCTGGCCCGGTCGATCCTCACGGTGGAGGGCCTGGCCCGAACGCTCGATCCCGAGTTCGTGGTGCTCGACGAGGCCGTTCCCTACGCCCGCAAGCTCCTGCTGCGGCGTCTCGACCCCCGCCGCCAGGCCCGCCTGGCGTACCGCACGGCCCGGGACCTCCGGGACCTGGTGCGGGCCGTGCCGGGCCAGATCACCCGCATCCTGCAGAAGCTCCTCGAGGGGAAGCTGGCGGTGGATTTCGTGCACCAGGGTTACGAACCGGTACTCCACGAGATGGACCGCTCCACGAACCGGCTGTCGTTCGCCATGATCGTGTCGGCCCTGATCATCGGTTCGAGCCTCATCGTGCTGGCCGGCCGGGGGCCGCTCCTGTGGGACTTCCCGGTGTTCGGGATCCTGGGGTTCCTGGTGGCAGGGTTCCTGGGGTTCGGGCTCGCCATCGCGATCCTGCGCACCGGAAAGTTCTGACGCCCCCCTTCCGGTCTTTCCCCTTGTGTGGTACCCAGGAAGTTCCCGGTAACCCCTTGGACCCCGAACCCCTGCGGCCTTCACCCCGCGGGGTACGGTATCGCGGCTTGGAGGCCGCTTCCACAGGTTAGAGCAGCCGATGACGCTGGAATTGCGAAGGATCTTGGCGTCCGAGCCTTATAGCCTCCTAGCTTCCTAGCCTCCTCGTCTCCCAGCGGCACCCACAGGGAAGGTATCGCGTGTCGGACCGGTTCACCCGAGAGAAGGAACAGATCCTCACCCAGTACATCCTCCACCACGCCCTCGACGAGGCCGAGGTAGGCGAGCTGGCCGAGCGCCTCGACCGGGCCCTGGCCAAGGCCGAGGCGCTCCACGCCGGCCAGCGCCGGAAAACTGGGGAGGAGTACATCTGGCACCCGGTGCGCACGGCCATGGAGGTGAGCCGGTACGGCCGGATCGTGGACTGGGCCTCCGTGGAGGCGGCCCTCCTCCACGACACCCTGGAGGACACCGACTACACCTACGGGGAGCTCGAGGCCGAGTTTCCCGAGGCCGCCCCCCTGGTGGCGGCGCTCACCAAGATCAAGGACAGCCGGGTCCTCACCTACCAGCGGCTCTTCAGCTACGTGCTCCAGGACATCCGGGTGCTCCTGGTGAAGCTCGCCGACCGGCTCGACAACCTGGAGAGCCTCTCGGTGTTCCGGCGCGACAAGCAGGTGCGCATCGCCCGGGAGAGCGCCGAGATGTACGCCAACATCTGCCGGCGCCTGTGCATGCTCGACCTGGCGGAGCGGCTCACCGAGAAGATCGGGCCGATCCTCTACCCCGAGGCGTTCGAGCGGTTCCGGGCCGCCCAGGAGGAGCTCAAGAAGGGCTGGGCCCGGCCCCTGGAGGACCTGCGGCAGAAGCTGGCCGAGGCGTTCCCCGGGGACCTCCAGGCCCGGATCGAGGTCCGCTGGAACCGGTTCCGGCCCGACGTGCCCCCCACCACGGAGCACCTGTTCACCGTGCGGATCGTCACGGCCTCGTCCGAGGACGCCTACCGGGCCCTGGGGCGGGTCCACCTGAACTTCCGGGCCCTCCCCGGCGGGTTCTCGGACACCCTGAGCGTGCCCCGGAAGAACGGGTTCCGGGCCCTGGAAACCCGGGTGTCCTACCAGGGGCGGATCCTGAGCTTCTACGTGGCGCCGTCGGCAGCCGACCGGTTCAACCGGCTGGGGCTGCTGGCCATGGACATCACGAGCCCGGAGTTCAACCTGGAGTACCTGGAGGAACTGCGGGAGTTCCTCCAGAACGAGGACATGGACATCCAGGACTTCCTGCGGTTCCACAAACCCGACGCGATCCAGGTCACGAGCCCCCGGGGCGACGTGTTCAGCCTGGAGGAGGGGGCCACGGCCCTGGACTACGCCTTCGCGGTCCACGAGCAGCTCGGGCTCCGGGCCGTGGGGGCCCGGGTGAACGACGAGGAGGTGGGGCTGGGCACGCCCCTGAAACCGGGGGACCGGATCGAGATCGTCACGGCCGACGGGCCGGTGGCGGACGACCGGTACCTGGACTGGGCCCACACGCGAAAGGCGCTCGCCGCCCTGCGCCGGTACATGCGCCGGAAGGAGGCCGACCGGGCCGCAGCCACCGGGAGGCAGTGGGTGGTCGAGGCGGCGCGGGCCCGGGGCCTGGCCGAGGAGCAGGTGGACGAGCGGGCCATGCTCCGGGCGCGGGAGCTGGGAGACATCCCGGTGGAGGAGCTCTACCGCCGGGTCTGCCTGGGGGAGGAGGAGATCGATGCCGTGCTGGGCCCGGGCCCGGCCGGCGGCCGGCTCTCCCTGTTTCGCCGGCGCCGGCCCCAGCCGGTGCGCCGGGTGCGGCGGTATGTGTTCGACGACCCCCACATCCGGTTCTGCCCCGAGTGCGCCCCGGTGGAGGGCGACGAGATCGTGGGGGTGCCCGAGGAGGGGCGGCTACGGGTCCACCGGGTGGTGTGCCCGCGGGTGGCGGGCGGCGGGGGGGTGCCCCTCGACTGGGACCGGGGCGGCCGGGGGGATCTCAGGGACCCCGGAACGGTGGAGCTCGAGATCCGGCTCGAGGACGGCCCCGGGGTGCTCTACGGGGTGCTGGCCGCGTTCCGGGACCTGGGCCTCGACATCCAGCGAATCCAGCTGCCCCGGGGCAACGAGGTCCTCACGGCCCGGATCCAGCCGGGGAGCGACCGCACCCTGAACCGCCTGATCCGCTCGCTCCGGCGCCACGGGTTCGTAAAGGAGATCCGGGTGTTCCCGGGACTGGAGGAGGCCGGGACCCCGGAGCCGAGGAGGCTCGACGGCCGTCAATCGTGAAACGCGACACGGCTGGGCGCCCGGGGCCGAGAGACCCCCGCGCCCCCCCTTTCAGTCCCCCCCCAGGCTCGGGGGGTCCAGCAGGAACACCAGCCGGCCGTCCCCCAGCACCGAGTAGCCGCTCACGCCCCGCAGGGCCCGCAGGGGCCCCTTGAGGGGCTTGATGAACAGGTCCTCCTCCCCCAGGAAGGCGTCCACGGCCAGCCCCACCACCCCCGCGGCCGTGGTGGCCAGCACCAGGGGCATCCGCTCGAACTGGGTGCGGCACGGAAACCCCACGATCTTCCCCAGGGCCTCGATGGGCACCTGGCCCTTCTCGGTGAGGAGCACGTGCCCGTCCGGGGTGCGGCGCACGTCCCGGGGCGAGGCCTCCACGGTGCGGTGGATCGCCCCGGTGGGAAGGGCGAGCACCCGGCCCCCCACCTCCACCAGGAGCACCGGCACGATGGCCACCGAGAGGGGCAGGCTCATGCGCACCTCGGTGCCCTCCCCCGGCGACGACGAGAGGTCCACCGTGCCGCCCATGGCGTCCACCTGGGCCTTCACGACGTCGAGCCCCACGCCCCGGCCCGAGAGCTCCGACACCTCGTCCCGGGTGGAGAACCCGGGGCGGAACAGGAAGGCGAAGATCTCCCCGGGGCTCAGGGCCCGGCTGTCCGCCTCGGACACGAGCCCGAGCTCCACCGCCCGGCGCCGCACCGCCTCCACGTCGATGCCCCGGCCGTCGTCGCGCACCCGCACCTCGACCCGGTTTCGCACCCGCTCGGCCTCGATCCGAAGGAGGGCCCGGGCGGGCTTCCCCAGGCGCTCCCGGACCTCGGGGGGCTCGATGCCGTGGTCGAGGGCGTTTCGCACCAGGTGCACCAGGGGGTCGGAGAGCTGGCCCAGGATGGATTTGTCGAGGCCGATCTCCTCGCCCCGCACCTCCAGGTGCACGGATTTCCCCAGCCGGGCCGCCTGTTCCCGCACGAGGCGGCGCAGGCTTCCCACCACCAGCCCGAACGGGAGCATCCGGAGCTCCATCACCTTGCCGTGGAACCCCCGGACGATCCGGCCGAGCCGGTCCACCTCCTCCAGCAGCACCTCCGAGCCGAGCCGGCGGGCCGTGGTCTCGATGTGGCTCCGGGCGATGGTGAGCTCCCCCAGGAGGTCCACGAAGGCGTCGAGGATGGCCACCGGCACCTGGACCTTGTCGGGCAGCCGGACCCGGCCGGGTTCGGGCTCGGCCGGCGCCTCCACCGCCGGGGCGCCGGGCTCCGGGGCCTCGGGTGGCGCCGCGTCCGCCTCGTCGGGGAACTCGAGCCCGGCCACCTCGCTCAGGGTCTCGTAGATCGCCTCCACGTCGGCCCGGTCGAGGCCGTGGACCGTGAGCTCGAGGGCCTCCACGGGCTCCCCCTGGAGGATCCGGGATTCCGGCGGGTCGCAGGCGACCTCGGGGTCGGCCTCCCGGAACCGCAGGAGCACCAGGTAGGCCCGGGCGGCCGGGGAGCCGCAGTCGGGGGCGAGCCGCACCCGGACCCGCAAGGCCCCTTCGTCCCCGGCCGGCGGGGGACGGCCCAGGTCCCGGCCGAGGTCGGCCCAGTCCACGTCCCCGGTGCCGCCGGCCGCGATGTCGTCCCGCATCTCGGCGAGCCGGTCGCAGGCCCGCAGCGCGAGCTCCCGCTCCTCGGCCGTGGGCGGCTCGGGCCTCGCGCGCCAGGCGTCCAACACGTCCTCCAGCCGGTGGGCCAGGGCGGCCATGGCCTCGAACCCCATGGACCCGGCCATGCCCTTCAGGCTGTGGATCTCCCGGAACACGGCCTCCAGGTCCCCGGGCCCGATCCGGTCGCGGCCCAGGATCTCCTCGGCCGCGTCCAGGTGCCGCAGGCTCTCCTCGAGAAACAGCTCCCGGTAGCGTTCCATCTGGCCGCTCATCGGCCCGCTCCCGCCTTGTCCACGGCCTCCCGGAGCTTCTCCGGGGCGACCGGCTTGATCACGTAGTCCCGGGCCCCCAGCCGGATGGCCTCGAGGATCGAGGCCTCGTCGCTCACCGACGAGCACACGATCACCCGGGCCTCGGGGTGGCGCCGCCGCAGCTCCCGCAGGGCCTCGAGGCCCCCCATCCGGGGCATCACGAGATCCAGGGTCACCACGTCGGGCCGGTGCTCCTCGTACCGTTCCAGGGCCTCCACCCCGTCGCCGGCCTCGGCCACCACCTGGTGACCCGCGGCCTCCAGGATGTCGCGCAGGGTCCGGCGCATGAACACGGCGTCGTCCACCACCAGCACCCGGCTCACCGCACCCGCTCCGCGAGATCCCGCAGGAGGGCGTCGAGATCCAGCACGTGGATCCGGGCGCCCTCCACCTCGAGGGTCCGGTCGAGGAACGGCCCGTCCCACCGGCCGAGCACCTGGGCCACCCGGGCCCGGGCGAGCGGGGTCACGAGGCCCTGGGCCCGCTCCACGAGAAGCCCCAGGATGCCGTCCTCCCAGTCCACCACCGCCACGACGGACCGCAGGGGGTCCACCCGGGGCTTGAGCTCCAGGACCGAGGCCAGGTGCACCACGGGCAGGAGCTCGCCGTGGTGGTTCAGGGCGCCGAGGAACGGCTTGGGGCGGCCGGGGATCGGCACGGGCTCCTCGTAGCCCACCACGGTGTTCACCCGGTCGGCGGGCAGGCCGAACCGCTCGCCGTCCACCTCCACCACGAGCACCGAGGGCGTGCTCACGCCTCTTCCCCCTCGGGCAGCCGGAACCGGGCCACCCGGGCGTTGAGGTCCTCGGCCATCTCGCTCAGGCGCATGGCCGCGTGGGCCATGTCCTCCATGGCCGCGGTCTGGTGCTCCAGGGTCGTGGAGACCTCGTGGGTCGCCGCGGCGTTGGCCTCGGCCACGGCGGCCACCCGGTCGGCGAAGTTGGCGATCTCCCGGCCGCCCTCCACCTGCTCCTGGATCACGGCGAGCACGTCGTCCATGCGCCGGGCGTTGTCGGCCACGAACCCGCTGATCTCCTCAAGGGCCCGGCCGGCGGACTCCAGCCCCTCCCGGCCCTCGCGCACCTTGGCCCGGGACGACTCGAGCACGCCCCGCACGCCCTGGCCGGCCTCGTCGAGCCGCCTGAGGAGCGCCGTGATCTGGTCGGCGCTCTTCTCGGCCGAGTCGGCGAGCTTTCGGATCTCGCTCGCCACCACGGCGAACCCCTTGCCCTCCTCTCCGGCCTTCGAGGCCTCGATGGCGGCGTTCAGGGCCAGCAGCGTGGTCTGGCGGCTCAGGTTCGTGATCACGTCGGCGAACCGCTGGACCTGCCGGATCTGCTCGGAGAACTTCACCGCGGCCTCGGCCGAGCTCTCCAGGTCGGTCAGCACCGATTCCAGGCGCGCAAACCCCTCCCGGGCCGTGCGGTTCCCCTCCTGGGCCTGGGCCTCGGCCGTGGCCGCCGCCTCGGCCGCGAGCCGGCAGGTGCCCTCGATCCGTTGGAGCCCGGCCTCTAGTTCGTGGATCCGGTGGACCACCTTCTCCACCTCGGCCTTCTGCTCGGCGACCCCCCGAGCCACCTCCTCGGTGGTCACGGCGATCTCCTCGGTGGAGGCGTTCACCTCCTCGGCCGTGGCCGACAGGTTCTGGGCGGCCGAGGCCACTTCCGTCGACGTCCGCAGGATGTGACCCACCATCTGGCGCAGGTTCGTGAGCATGGCGTTCACGGCCCCGGCCAGGTCGTCCAGTTCGTCGGGAAACCGCCGCTTTCCCAGGCTCACCGCGTGCCGGAGATCCCCCTCGGCGATCCGCAGGGTGGCGGCCCGGAGCTCCCCCACGTGCCGGGTGAGGCCCTTGGTGAAGGCGCTGCCCATGACGAGCCCCACGGCGATGGCCGCGAGCGGCGGGATGAGGCTCTGGGCCCAGGCCGGCAGGTCCAGGAACCCCACCAGGTAGGGCACCAGGACCACCGCCGCGATCACCAGGATGAATCCCAGGATGAACTTGTACCCCATGTCGATACGCATGGATCACCCTCTGTCTCGGCTGGAAAGCTGGCAAGCGGGAAGGCTTGGGATCGCGATCGGAGCGGGCCGGCCCCATGTGTCGAATCGTGAGCCGACCGTCCCCTTCCCGTTCCCCTCCGTGCTCTCCGTGTTCTCCGTGGTTCCCCGGCGCCTGGCAGGCGCGCCGGCGAGTCTATCATCCGGGCCGGGCGCCCACAAACGCCGAGAACGCCACGGATTTCCGCTCTTTGACTTCCCCCACCCCCGGGGCTATAGTGCCGCCCCCGGAGTTCGCCCGTGACCCGATCCCCCAATCCCAGATCCGTCGCCGTCGCGGTCCTGGAGGACGTGGACCGCCGGGGGGCCTACGCTGACGAGGCCCTCGACGCCCGGCTGCGCCGCGCGGGCGGCATGCCCGGCCGCGACCGGGCCCTGGTGGCGCACCTCGCTTACGGCGTGCTGCGGTGGCGAAACGTGGTGGACGCGCACCTGGCCCGGGCGAGCTCCCGACCCCTGGCGAAGCTCCATCCTACGGTGCTCGCCGTGCTGCGGGTCGGGGCCTTCCAGATCCTGTTCCTGGACCGGGTGCCGGCCCGGGCCGCGGTGCACGAGGCCGTGGAGGAGGTGCGCCGCCGCCGGCTCGGCCACGCCTCGGGGTTCGTGAACGCCGTGCTCCGGGCCGTGGCCCGCCGGGCCGGGGACCCGCTCCCGGAGCCGGCCACCCCCGCCGGCCGCCTCGCCCTACGTTTCGGCTGCCCCGAGTGGATCGTTGAGCGGTGGCTCGCCGAGTGGGGCGAGGCCGGGGCCGAGGGGCTCGCCCGGGCGGCCTCGCGGATCCCGGACAGGTTCCTGCGGGCCCGGGGGGACCGGGAGGGGCTCCTCGAACGGCTTCGGGGCGAGGGGGTGGAGGCGGAGCCCGCCTCGTTCGCCCCCCAGGGGATCCGGGTGCGGTTCCAGGGCGCCCCCGGGGATCTCGGCCCGGTGCGGGACGGCTCGGCCGTGGTGCAGGACCAGGCCTCCCAGCTCGTGGTGGAGGTGCTCACCCCCGAACCCGGGTGGAAGGTGCTCGACGCCTGCGCGGCCCCGGGCCTCAAGGCCCTCCAGGTCGCCGAACGGGTGGGGCCCGGGGGGAGGGTGGTGGGGCTGGACCTTCACCCCCATCGGGTGCGGGGCCTGGCCGGCCTGGCCCGCCGGATGGGGGCGGGGAACCTGCTCGGCGCCGCGGCCGACGCCCGCCGGCCGCCGGTCGGGGGCGGGTTCGACGCCGCCCTGGTGGACGCGCCGTGCTCCGGGCTCGGGGTGCTCTCCCGGACCCCCGAGGCCAAATGGCGGCGGACCCCGGCCGACATCGAGGGGCTTCCCGTGCTCCAGGGCGAGATCCTGAGGGCCGCGGCCGATCGGGTGCGGCCCGGCGGGGTGGTGGTGTACGCCACCTGCACCACGCTGCGGGCCGAGAACGAGGCCGTGGTCGAGGCCTTCCTTGCGGCCCGGCCCGACTACCGGCTGGAGCCGCCGCCCGCCGAAGGCGCCCCCTGGGCGCGGTTCGTCACTCCCGAGGGGTTCTTTCGCACCTTCCCCGAGGGCCTCGCCGGCGAGGGGGCCGAGGCGGTGGACGGCTTCTTCGCGGCCCGGCTTCGCCGCACCGGGGGAGCCGCGTGAGGCGGGGTGTCGTCGTCACGGTGTACGCCCTTTTGCTT
This sequence comes from Deferrisoma palaeochoriense, assembly GCF_054656955.1. NCBI lineage: Bacteria > Pseudomonadati > Thermodesulfobacteriota > Deferrisomatia > Deferrisomatales > Deferrisomataceae > Deferrisoma > Deferrisoma palaeochoriense. Next base: position 26,865 of record NZ_BAAHXI010000024.1, on the reverse strand, counting down.
GTGGTCTCGGCCGGGCTCGGGGCGTACCTGGCCGTGGCCTGGCTCGTGGAGCGGACCCCCGAAGTGGAGGTTCCCGACCTCCGGGGCCTCGCCCTGGGGGAGGCCCTCGACCGGCTCCAGGGCACGGGGCTCGATTTGGAGGTGCGGGATTTCGATTACTCGGACACCGTGCCCGAGAACCACGTGCTGCTCCAGCATCCCCGGCCCGGGGCCCGGGTCAAGGCCGGCCGGGGGGTCGGCGTGATCCTTTCCCGGGGCCCCGAGCGGCACCCGGCGCCGGACCTGCGGGGGCTCTCCCTCGAGGACGCGAGGATCCGCCTAGAGGAGCTGGGTCTCAAGGCCAGGGTCGAGGCCCGGGTCCACCGGGGCCCGGAGGGGCGGGTGGTGGGCCAGGGGGTGGCCCCGGGCCAGACCCTGCCCCGGGGGGCCGAGGTGCCCCTGGCCGTGAGCCGGGGGCCCCGGCCCACCCTGTGGCGCATGCCCCGGTTGGCGGGGCTGCCGCTGACCGAGGCCCTGGACCGGATCGACCGACTGGGGCTCCGGGTGGGGCGGATCGAGGAGGTGGAGATCCTGGACCCGGCCCAGGCCGGCCGGGTGGTGGCCCAAGACCCGTTGCCGGGGTTCCCGGCCGAGGAGGGGCGACTCGTGTCGCTCACGGTGGCGGGCACGGCGCCGGCGCTGGGGGCGGCCCGGGCGGTGTACCTGTTCCACCGGATCCCCCCCGGGTTCGGAAAGGCCCGGGTCCAGGTGGTGTGGCGCGCGGCGGGCCGGGCCTGGACGGTGCGGGACGAATGGGTGCCCCGGGGCACGGCGGTGCGGGCCGCCGTGCCCGCCGGGCTCGCCGACCGGGTGGAGCTCTGGGTGGACGGCCGACCGGTCCAGACCGCCACCCCGGCCGAGCTGGGGCTGTGAAGGAGGCTGGAAGGCGGGGAGGCCGGAAAGCCGAGGATGCCGCGGCCGCCCGAGGAGAACGGACGAGAACCATGGGGTTCTTGCCTTGATGCTTCCCAGCTTCCTCGTAACTTCGGCTGGGAGGCTGGGAAGCTAGGGCGCTAGGATGCAAAAATCTTTGGTGATTTTGGGATTACCATGCGTCCCGCCCTGGGGAAGTGGTCTCCCCACGAGGGACCAGATTCCAGGGGCCAGGTGTCAGAGGATCCCTGTCCTCCGTGGTCTGTCCACCCATGACTGGCACGGACGCCGCTCCCACAACGGGCCCCGAGCCGAGCGGTATCTTGCTGCTTGCAGGGTCCCGGGAGGCCCAAGAAGGCTTCCCAGCTTCCTAGCCTCCTAGCTTTCAAGCTTTCTAGCCTTTTCCAACGGAGTCCTCCCATGCCCATCATCGCGCCGAGCATCCTTTCCGCCGACTTCGGCCGGCTGGCCGAGGAGGTCCGGGCCGTGGACCGGGCCGGGGCCGACTGGATCCACGTGGACGTGATGGACGGCCGGTTCGTGCCGAACCTCACCATCGGCCCCCCCGTGGTCAAGGCGGTGCGCCGGGCCACGGAGAAGCCCCTGGACGTGCACCTGATGATCGTGGAGCCCGAGCGGTACGTGGCCGCCTTCGCCGAGGCCGGGGCCGATCTCCTCACGGTGCACGCCGAGGCCTGCCCCCACCTCCACCGGAACCTCCAGCAGATTCGCGACCTGGGGAAGAGGGCGGGGGTGAGCCTGAACCCCTCGACCCCGGTGTGCGCCGTGGAGCACGTGCTCGACCTGGTGGACCTGGTGCTGGTGATGAGCGTGAACCCGGGGTTCGGGGGCCAGAGCTTCCTCGATCTGGCCGTGCCCAAGATCCAGGCCCTGAAGCGGATGGCGGCCGAGCGGAACCTCTCGTTCCACATCGAGGTGGACGGCGGCATCACCCACGAGACGGTCGGCCGGTGCGCCCGGGCCGGGGCCGACGCCTTCGTGGCCGGCTCGTACGTGTTCGGGGCCGAGGATTACGCCGGGGCCATCGCCCGGCTCCGGGCCGGCGCCTCTTGACTCCGGGGGTCGGTTTGCTAAGGTAGGGCGTTCTTTTTGCCGGAAACCCGTGCGGATTTGCGCCGCGGACCGCCCCGGGCGGCCGGCGGCCTTTGGAGGGAGAGCCGATGGACTACAAGGATACCCTGAACCTTCCCAAAACCGCCTTTCCCATGCGGGCGAACCTGGCGCAGCGGGAGCCGGAGATGCTCCGGCGGTGGGAGGAGATGGGGCTCTACGACCGGATTCTCGAGCGCTCGAAGGGCCGCCCGCTCTTCGTGCTCCACGACGGCCCCCCCTACGCCAACGGCCACATCCACATGGGCCACGCGGTGAACAAGATCCTAAAGGACATCGTGGTGAAGAGCCGGTCCATGGCGGGGTACCACAGCCCCTACGTGCCGGGCTGGGACTGCCACGGGCTCCCGATCGAGCACCAGGTGGACAAGGAGCTGGGGCCCGAGAAGGAGAACCTCTCCAAGGCCGAGGTGCGCCGCCGGTGCCGGGCCTACGCCGAGCGGTTCGTGGAGATCCAGCGGCGGGAGTTCCAGCGGCTCGGGGTGTTCGGGCTGTGGGACGACCCCTACCTCACCATGAGCTACGATTACGAGGCCCAGATCGCCCGGGAGTTCGGCCGGTTCGTGGAGACCGGGGCCGTGTACGTGGGCCGAAAGCCCGTGTACTGGTGCGCCTCGTGCCGCACGGCCCTGGCCGAGGCCGAGGTGGAGTACGCCGACAAGACGAGCCCCAGCATCTACGTGAAGTTCCCCTACGCCGGCGATCCGGCGGAGATCGCCCCGGCCCTGGCCGGCAAGCGGGTCTCGGCCGTGATCTGGACCACCACGCCGTGGACGATCCCGGCGAACCTGGCCCTGGCGTTCCACCCCGAGTTCGAGTACGCGGCCTACGAGGCCCCGGCCGGCTCCGGGGAGGTCTGGATCCTGGCCCGGCGGCTCGCGCCGGTGGTGCTCGAGGCGGCCGGGGTGGACGGCTGGAAGGAGCTCGCTCCGGTTGACCCCAAGGCCCTGGAGGGCAAGGCGTTCCGCCACCCCCTGTACGACCGGGACAGCGTGGTGGTGCTCGGCGACCACGTCACCCTGGAAGCCGGCACCGGCATCGTCCACACCGCCCCGGGCCACGGCCAGGAGGACTACGAGGTGGGGCTCCGGTACGGCCTGGAGCCCTACGCCCCGGTGGACGACCAGGGCCGGTTCCTGCCCGATGCGGGGCCGTTTGCGGGCCAGCAGGTGTTCGAGGCCAACGCGGCGGTCAACCGGGCCCTGGCCGAGGCCGGTGCGCTGCTGCGGGAGGAGAAGATCCGGCACTCCTACCCCCACTGCTGGCGCTGTAAGCAGCCCGTGATCTTCCGGGCCACCCGGCAGTGGTTCATCTCGATGGACAAGACCGGCCTGCGCCGGAAGGCGCTCTCGGAGATCGACCGGGTTCGGTGGATCCCCCGGTGGGGCCGGGACCGGATCTACAACATGGTGCGCGACCGCCCCGACTGGTGCATCTCGCGCCAGAGGGCCTGGGGCGTGCCGATCACGGCCGCCCGGTGCGCCGACTGCGGCGGCACGTACCTGGACCCCCGGGTGAGCTACCGGGCGGCCGAGGTGTTCGAGAAAGAGGGCGCCGACGCCTGGTTCGAGCGGCCGATCACCGACTTCCTGCCCGACGACGCCGCGTGCCCCGCCTGCGGGGGCACGAACCTCGAGCGGGAGGAGGACATCCTGGACGTGTGGTTCGACTCGGGGGTCTCCTTTGCCGCCGTGTGCGAAAAGCGCCCCGAGCTCGACAGCCCGGCCGACCTCTACCTGGAGGGCTCCGACCAGCACCGGGGCTGGTTCCACTCGAGCCTCCTGGCGAGCGTGGGCACCCGGGGCCAGGCGCCGTACCGGGCCGTGCTGACCCACGGGTTCGTGGTGGACGGCGAAGGCCGGAAGATGTCCAAGAGCCAGGGGAACGTGGTGAGCCCGGAAGAGGTGATCCGACGCTACGGCGCCGAGATCCTACGGCTCTGGGTGGCGGCCGAGGACTACCGGGACGATATCCGGATCTCCGAGGAGATCCTGACCCGGCTGGTGGAGGCCTACCGCCGCATCCGAAACACCTGCCGGTTCCTCCTGGGGAACCTCTCGGACTTCGACCCCGAGGCCGACCGGGTCGACCGCTCGGAGCTCTGGGAGATCGACCGCTACTGCCTCGACCGTCTGAACCGGCTGGTGGAGCGGTGCCGCCGGGCCTACGACGAGTACGAGTTCCACGTGATCTTCCACCGCATCCACAACTTCTGCGCGGTGGACCTCTCGGCCTTCTATCTCGACATCCTCAAGGACCGGCTGTACACGTTCCCGGCCCGGAGCCTGGGCCGGCGGGCGGCCCAGACCGTGCTCCACGAGGTGCTCCACAAGCTCTGCCGGCTCATGGCCCCGGTGCTCGCGTTCACCGCCGACGAGGTGTGGCAGCACCTGCCCGGCGCCGAGGGGAGCGTGCACGCCGAGCTGTTCCCCGAGGTGGACGCCGCGGCCGTGGACGACGAGCTGGCCGACCGGTGGGACCGGATCCGGAAGCTCCGGGCCCTGGTGGCCAAGGCCGCCGAGGACGCCCGGGCGAAGAAGGTCATCGGCCACTCCCTCGACGCCAAGGTGGTGCTCCACGTGGACAACCGGTGGGAGGCGTTTCTGGGGTCCTACGCCTCGGAGCTGCCGTTCCTCTTCATCGTGAGCGAGGTGGACCTGGTGCCCGGGGCCGGGGGGGCGTTTACCGACCCCGACCTCCCGGGCGTGGGGGTGAGCGTGGAGCGCGCCGAGGGCGAGAAGTGCCAGCGGTGCTGGAACTACTCCCCCACCGTGGGGCAGGACCCCGAGCACCCCGAGGCCTGTGCCCGGTGCGTGACCCATCTGGCCGAGGCGGCCGGGTGAGGGAAAAGCTCCTGCGGTTCGGCCTGCCGGCCGGCCTCGTCCTCGGGCTCGACCAGGCCACCAAGGCCTGGGTCATGGAGACCTTTCGGCTTTACGAGAGCCGCCCGGTGATCGAGGGGTTCTTCCACCTGACCTACATCCGAAATCCCGGGGCGGCCTTCGGCCTCCTGGCCGGCCACGGGGAGGCGTTTCGCACGCCGTTTTTCATCGGGGTGACCCTGGTGGCCCTGGTAGCGATCGGGGTGGCCGTGAAGCGGCTCGGCGCCGATCGGCGCTGGACCCTGGCGGCCCTGGGGCTCGTGGCCGGCGGGGCGGTGGGGAACCTGATCGACCGGCTCCGGTGGGGCGAGGTGGTGGATTTTCTCGACGTGTTCTGGCGAAGCTACCACTGGCCGGCCTTCAACGTGGCCGACTCGGCCATCACCGTGGGGGTGGCCCTGCTCCTTTTAGAGGAGTTTTTGGGCCGGAAGGTCGGGGAGGAAAGGCCGGGATGACTCGGGTCCGACAGGTTCCGGTTAGGCGGCTGGGCGGCTGGGCCGCGCGGCGGCCGAGCCCCATCGTCGCTCCGGCGTCGTCTCCGTCCCGGGTCGGGGGGAGCTGTCCCGCGTTCCCATCTTCCAACCTTCGAGCCGCGTAACCCCCCATGCATCCGATCCTGTTTCAGTTCGGCAAGCTCACCGTGTACACCTACGGGCTGTTCGTGGCCCTGGGGTTTTTCGCCGCCCTCTGGGTGGCCGGACGGGAAGCCGAGCGCCTGGGGCTCGAGCCGCGGAAGGTCCAGGACCTGGGCCTGGTGGTGCTGATCGCGGCGCTCGTGGGGGCGCGGCTCTTCTACGTGCTCGTGGAGTGGGAGTACTTCGTCGAGCACCCCTGGCAGGTGTTCGAGATCTGGAAGGGCGGGCTCGTGTTCTACGGGGGGTTCGTGGTGGCGGCCCTGGCGAGCTTGGCCTACGTGCGCCACGCCGGGCTTCCGGTGTGGCCCACCGGCGACGCCGTGGCCCCGGGGCTCGCCCTGGGCCAGGCCCTGGGCCGGATCGGGTGCTTTTTCGCCGGGTGTTGCTACGGCGCCGAGTGCGACCTGCCCTGGGCCGTCACCTTCACCGATCCCCGGGGCCTGGCGCCCCTGAACCTGCCCCTGCACCCGACCCAGCTCTATAGCGCCCTGGGGAACCTGGCGATCTTCCTCGTGCTCTACCTGGGCTTCCGGAAGCGATGGGGCGGCACCGGCCGGGTGTTCGGGCTCTACCTCGTGTTGTATCCGGCGTTCCGGTTTGTCGTGGAGTTCTTCCGCAACGACCCCCGGGGCGCCCTGGGCCCTTTGAGCACGAGCCAGGCCCTGGGGATCCCGCTCTTCCTGTTCGGGCTGTGGCTCCTATGGGCCCGGCGGGGGGAGCGCGCCGGGTGAGGGCGCGCGGACTCGAGAAGGGAGGCCCCATGCGAACCCAACTCCTCGTGATCCTGGCGGCGGCCGTCCTCCTGGGCGGCTGCGCCCAGACGCTGTTGACCGTGGACCGGGTGGAGTCGCCCTACCGGGATCTGTCGACCCTCGAAAAGGGCGACATCGTGCACCTGCCCACCGGGCGGCTCCTCACCGAGGAGGAACTCCTCGAATTTTTGAGCGGCTACCGGGTCGTGTACGTGGGCGAAACCCATGACAACGTGTTCGATCACGACGTGGAGCTGCGGATCCTAAAGGGCCTCACCGAGCGGTTCCCCGGCCGGGTGGCCCTGGGGCTCGAGATGCTCCGCCGGCCCTACCAGGAGGGGGTGGACCGGTTCCTCGCCGGGGAGATGGGCGAGCGGGAGTTCGTGCGGGAGGTCTGGGCCAAGTCCTGGGGACCCCAGTCCTGGCCCTACTACCGGGAAATCCTGCTCTACGCCCGGGAAAACAAGATCCCGGTGCTGGCCCTCAACGCCGGCCGCGACCTCACCCGGGCCGCCGTGCGGGTGGAGCGGCTCGAAGACCTCGCCCCGGAACTTCGCGAGCGGGTGCCGGAGGATCTGGACCTGGACGACCCCTACCACCGGGCGTTCATCCAGGGCATCTTCGGCGGCCACTCCAAGGGCACGAGCTACGGCGACGCCTTCTACCGGGTCCAAGCCATCTGGGACGAAACCATGGCCGAGACCGCGGCCCGGTTCCTGGCCGATCCGGAACACCGGGACATGCGGCTGGTGGTGTTCGCCGGGGGGAACCACGTGCGCTACGGGTTCGGCATTCCCCGCCGGGTGTTCCGCCGGGTGCCGGCGGCCTATGTGATCGTGGACCCGCTCACGATCGAGATCCCCGAGGACAAGAAGGAAAAACTGCTCATGGACGTGGAGCTGCCCGATCTCCCCCTGCGGCCGGCCGACGTGTACTGGGCCGTGGGCTACGACGACCTGGAGGACGACCGGGTCATGCTGGGGGTCCGGATCGAGAAGGCCGAAGGGGGAGGCGCCCTCGTCAACGGCGTCATGCCCGGGAGCCCCGCGGCCAAGGCCGGCATCCGGGAAGGCGACGTGATCGTGGCGGTGGACGGGGAACCCGTGGAGGAGCTCTTCGACCTGACCTTCCAGGTGAGCCAGCACAAGCCCGGCGACACCGGCCCGGTGGAGGTCGTCCGGGACGGCGAGCGGATCCGGCTCGAGGTCACCTACGACGTGGTGCGCCACGGGGAGAAGCGGTGAACGGCGCGGAGGCTGGAAGGCTGGGAAGCTGGAAGGCTGGAAGGACCGTTGACAGCGCAGCGGGGCGCTTGCTCACCGGTGCCGGGGCGTCGGGCACTGGGGCGAACGGGGGGCGGGCCGGCGGCCGGCTGCGCCGGCTTCGGCCGGGCGGTCGGAACCCATGACCCGGCCCCGGGCCTCGCTCTCGACGCCTCCGGTGTTCCGCCACCTCACCGGGTGGCGGGCCTGGGCCACCGTGGGGTGCGGGCTGGGGCTTGGGGCCCTCGCGCTTCGCACCGGGGTCGAGGCGTCGCGCCTCGAGCCGGGCTGGGGGTTCTGGGCTCTGGCCACGATCGCCCTGGCCGCCGCGGCCCTCGTGGTCACGACGCTCCCCTGGCGCCTCACCACCCGGTTCGACGACGAGGGCGTGGCGATCGGCTGGGCCCTGGGCCGGCTGTTCGTGCCCTGGGGGGCGATCCGGCGCGTGGTCGTGGGGTCCCTGGGCTCGGGGGGCCAGCGCGATCCCTTCACCGTGACCCTTCTCCTTCGCGACGGCCGCGAACTCCTCTACCTGCCCCTGGGCCGCAGGGCCCCCTCCGAGGTCCCGGCCGCCGCGGCCCTCCTGGCCGAGGCCGAGCGCCGGGGCCTCCGCGTCGAGAACACCCTGGCCACCCCCGAGGAGATCGCCGAGCGCGAGCGCCGCTGGCGCGAGGCCCGACTCAAGGGGTGGCGGTAGCGCCCGGGCCGGCAGCGGCCTAGGTTTTCCGCCCCCCGTCTCCGCGGCCCGCCTCTCCCCTACTCACGAGTGAATCTTTGAACAAGAACCCCGGGTGTGTGCCCCGGGGGACAGGCCTCTTGGTTTCTGACCTGGGCGAAGGGTTCGGATTTTTTGTCCCCAGGGCTAAAGCCTAGCAAGACACTCGACGAAAAGATGGACAGGGTCCCGATTTCCCCCACTTGGGTCGTCGGTGTCTGGCGGCGACAGAGTGGGGGAAGAGCGGGCTGGGCGTGTGGCTTTCATCACAAAGCCAAGGAGGTGAAGCGTGAAACCCAAGCGGAAAGGCAGCACAGTCCTCTCCCGTCGCAACTTCCTCGCCCGGGCCGGGGCGATGGCGGCCGGCGGGGTGGTGGCCGCCGGCAGCATGCCCACCCTCGCCCAGGCGAAGCCCACGGATCCCGGGCCCCTTCCCTGGCCCTGGCCCAAACTCGACCCGCAGGAGGCGGGAGAGAGGGCTTTTCGGCTCTACTTCGAGAAGGGTGGGTGAGGCACCGGCGCCTGGCTGGGGGTCCTCAGCTTGCTCAAAGAGAAGGTCGGGTTTCCCTACACCCTGTTGCCGGAGGACATGTTCCATCATGCGGCCGGAGGGTACGGAGGCCAGGGGACGCTGTGCGGCTCCCTCGGGGCCTGTGCCGCGATCATCAACCTCGTGGCGTTTGACGACAAGAAAACCCACTCGAAACTGGTGGCGGAACTGATTCACTGGTATTCGCAAACCAGCTTTCCGTCCAAGCGGTTCGATGCCATCGCGGACTACAAGGATCAGATTCAGACTGTGCCCAATTCTCCTCTCTGCCATGCTTCGGTGTCCGGCTGGATGATGGCGGCCGGGGCGTCCTACAAGGACAAGGAAAGGAAGAACCGCTGCGCGAAGGTCGCCGGCGACACCGTGTACCGCATGGTGGAAATGCTCAACCAGCACGTGGAAGGGAAGTACGTGATGGCAGGAGCCAAGATCAGGCCCGAAACGGAGCACTGCCTGAGCTGCCACGGCCCCAAGGCCGACAACAACCAGAAGGGCAGCATGAACTGCCTGAGTTGCCACGACGACCACACCAAGTAGACCGGACCGGTTGTCCTTGAACGGCCCACCGAGGGGTCGGCGCTGCCGCGCCGGCCCCTTTTTTGGTACCCTCGGCAGGGCAACGGGGCGGCTTGGAGGTTGCGGAAGTCCTCCCCTGGGTACGTCACGACCCGGGAGGGTGCGAGCAACGGCAGGAGGGCGGCGGCTCGGGGCAACGGGACCAACCAAGGGGATGGTGACGGCGGCGGGACGTGGATCCCTCGGTGGTCGGATGCTGTGCTCACGCACGGCCGCAAGCCACTCCCGTGCCCTCGCGATGGACGTGAGCGTTCACGTCGCCCCCGTGTTAGTGGCTGTCGAGCGCAACTCCCCACGGAAGAGGCCGGGACCAGGCCTGCGAGGGGTCCCGTTGCCGATCTGGAGGATGGACGGGGAACCATCATGCCCAAGGAACGCAACCCCCGCATGGAGCGGGAGCGGAAAACCATCGCGGCCATGATCCGGCTCTACTGCCGCGGCCACCACCCGGGGCCGGAGCGGCCGTGCGCCGAGTGCCGGGAGCTTCTCGCCTACGCCCTGGAGCGGCTCGACCGCTGCCCGTTCCAGGAGGGCAAAACCACCTGCGCCCACTGCCCGGTGCACTGCTACAAGCCCTCGATGCGAGAGCGGGTCCGCGCGGTCATGCGCTACTCCGGCCCCCGGATGCTCCTCCGCCACCCGATTCTGGCCCTTCTCCATCTGTGGGACGGCCGCCGGAAGGAGCCGGTGCGGCACCGGTGACCAGGCCGTGGGCCCAGTCGAGGACCGGCCGGACCCGCTCGGCCAGAAGCGCCCGGGCCTCGCCGTAGGGGAGCCACCGGAACTCGTGGTGCTCCGGCCGGCCCAACTCCGGGCTCACCGGAAGCCGCACGTCTCCCTCGGGCGCCTCGGCCACGTAGTACCGGGCCACCTTGCCCCGGCCGTAGGGAGGCGTCTCCCGAAACCCCGTCCCCCACCGGAACACGAACGTGTCGAGCCCGGTCTCCTCCCGGGCCTCCCGGAGCGCCGCGGCCAAGGGGTCCTCCCCCGGCTCGACCTCCCCCTTGGGGAAGTCCCAGTACCGGTAGGCCCGGAGCACCAGATACCGGGGCCCCTCGGGGAACCGCCGCACCGGCACGATGCCGGCGGAGAGGACGCGAGGCTTCATGGGACCCTCCCGGGGACCGGCCGACGGCCCCGTCGGCCACACTTGGCCGGAACCGCCGGCTCAGCAAAGATCTTGTCGTCAGGAGGCGGGGGTAGAAAGCCAAAAACCCTTGCGATTCCAGCCGGCATCGTGCATCAGCCCGTTGCTGCGACCACGGTGGCACCGCCGACGCCCGCGGGCGCTCCAACGGCGGGAATCCCGGCAAGGCGATCGCTGCCCGCGCGTCAGTTTCCCAGGAGTTGCCGGGCCCTCTCGCGCTGGTTGGGAAACAGGTCCGGGGGCACCCTTTCCCTCCCCCACGCCTTGAACACCATGTACCGCGCACACTGGCTGTTGTCACCCAGGCAATACCTTTTCTTGTAGGTTTCGGCCATGCGCGGCATATTGGCCATCTTGTCGTTGAAGAAGGGGCACCGGGGGAGACACTCACACTTGGTCATAACACACCTCCTTGAAGTGGTTTATCTTGCTTATCGGCCGTGTTGCCCGATACATTAAGGGAAATAAGCGCGGCGGTTCCCTTCCCGGGAACTTCCGCGGCCGCACGCCCGGCGAGGCGTCTTCCCTTCGAAGGAATCAGGGCGTAAGGTACCGGACATGAGGGATCCGTCCCCGCAGCCCCCCGACGTGCACCTGGCCACGATCCTCGACAGCGTGGCCGACGGGGTGTTCACCGTTGACACCGAAATGCGGATCACCTCCTTCAACCGGGCTGCCGAGGAAATCACCGGATTTCGGCGGGAAGAAGCCCTGGGGCAACCCTGTTGCGAGATTTTCCGATCCAACGTCTGCTTTTCGGACTGTCCCGTGCGGGAAGCGTTGCGCACGGGATCCCCAGTCCGAAACCGCGTCGTGGACATCCTGGACCGCGCGAACCGACCCATTCCGATCTCGGTCAGCGCTTCCGTGCTGCGAGATCCGAGCGGCGAGCCCGTGGGGGGCGTGGAGACGTTCCGGGACCTTTCCGAACTCGATGCCCTGCGCAAGGAGGTCCTGGACAGGTGCTCGTTTCAGGACATCGTGAGCCGCAACGCGGCCATGAGAAAGATTTTCGACGTTCTCCCGGACGTGGCCGCCAGCGATGTGACGGTGCTCCTGGAAGGGGAAAGCGGCACGGGTAAGGACCTTTTTGCGAGGGCGATCCACCAACTGAGCCCACGCCGCGAAGGGCCGTTCGTCGTTGTCAACTGCGGGGCGCTGCCCGAATCCCTGTTGGAGGCGGAGATCTTCGGGGCCAAACGGGGCGCGTTCACCGGGGCGGTGGAGGATCGGCCGGGTCGGTTGGAACAGGCCAGCGGCGGCACCTTGTTCCTCGACGAGATCGGGGATCTTCCGCTGCCGCTCCAGGTGAAGTTGCTGCGCGTGATCGAAAACCGCGAATATCAACCGCTGGGTGCCAAACGCCCCCGGCGGGCCGACGTGCGGTTCCTGGCGGCGACGCACCGGAATCTGGAGCGGATGGTCGCCGAGGGGACATTCCGCCAGGACCTCTTTTTTCGGATTAACGTGGTATCGCTACGGATTCCCCCGTTGCGGGAGCGCCCCGACGACCTCCCGTTGCTGTTGGAGTTCGCCCTCGACAGGTACACCCGGCGATACGGAAAGAAAGTGCAAGCGTACGCTCCGCAGGCCCTCGAACTGCTGTTGGCCTACGAGTACCCGGGCAACGTGCGCGAGCTGCTTCATGCCGTGGAGCGGGCCGTGATCCTGTGCCGGGGGCACGAGATTCTCCCCGAGCATCTTCCCCCGAGCATCAAGAATGCATCGGCCGACCGCGCACTTGCCCCCCCCTCCCGAAACCGCCCCAGCCCCGCCGAACTCGAGCGAATCGTGCGCCAGCACGGGGGCAACCTTTCCAAGGCCGCCCGGGCGCTCGGGGTCCACCGCACGACCCTGTGGCGGTGGCTTCGACGCGAAAGGGCAAACCAGCCCTGACCTGCGTTGCACGTGATGCATCATGGTGTGCATTGCAACACCGGGCCCGCCCCCTGCTTCCCACCTGGTGATCCGGCCATTCCAATGCCCTGACCGTTTCCGACCGTTGCATTTGCAACACTCCCTCCGGCGGACCTTTTCAGGGTCCTAAGCCTAACACACCGATATCACCTCATAATTCCTGCATCCGTTGTCCATAGCTGCTGGCACGCCCTTTGCTCTTCGGTCGGGCATGGCACAGAGGGAACGCTTTCGGGTACCCGGGCTCGCGGCGGCGCCCGTTTACCGAGGCCGCATTCTGCCGCGGTTTTGTTTCGCCCGGATGTTTTGCCTCGCGGGCGAGGACTGGTGCCGCAGCGACGGCAAGCCCCTTCGGTGGGTCCAGTGGGACCCGGTCGTTGACCCGCCCCTTCCGCTGTGGTTGCGGGACCTCGGGGTCCGCTGGGTGGTCTGCGGCGGGATTCACCCACGGCATCGCGCCGCGCTGGAGGCGCAGGGCCTGGAGGTGGCTTGGGGATACCGGGGCCCCGCCGAAGAGGCGCTTCGCCGGTGGGCGCGGGGGGAAGAGGGCGAGTTGTGCGTTTCCCCCGGATGCCGCCGGGGTGCCCGGAGGCATGGGCGTCCGGGGCGGGGAACGCCAAGGGAATAAACCTCGAAGGGCAAAGGAGTTCGCATGAAGATCGCCATCACATCGAGGGGGCCCTCCCCCGAGGACAAGGTCGACGAGCGGTTCGGCCGGGCGTATTGGATTCTTTTCTACGACGACGCCGCGGACCGGTGGGAAGCATTCGAAAACTCCGAGGGGGTCAACGCGGTGCAGGGGGCCGGCATCGCCACCGCCCAGGTCGTGGCCGGACGGGGGGCAAAGGTCGTCATCACAGGGGCCGTGGGTCCCAAGGCGTACCAAGCCCTCGCCGCGGCCGGCATCGAGGCGTATCAGGGCGCCACCGGCACCGTGGCCGATGCCCTTCGAGCCTGGCGCGAAGGCAAACTCCCCCGGGCCACCGCCGCCACCGCGGCGGGGAAGCCCCACACGTGAGCAAGGGGAAAAGGAGACGACAATGGACAAGACCGTCATCGCTGTACCCTCCCAGGCCCCCGGGGGCCTCGACGCCCCGCGGTCGGGCCATTTCGGCCGGTGCGACGCCTTCACCCTGGTGGCCGTCAAAGACAAACAGGTGCTCGACACCCGTGTGGTCCCCAACGTCGAGCATACGGAGGGGGGGTGCCTCGTCCCTGTGCAACTTCTTTACCGGGAGGGAGCAACCTGCCTCGTGGTCGCCGGCATCGGCATGCGGCCCCTGCTCGGGTTCCAGCAGGCGGGGATCGACGTCCTGGTGGGCCCCGGAACCACCGTGGGGGAGGTGGTCCAGGCGTACCTCGATGGGTTGGTCCGCCCCATCCAAGAAACCGATGTGTGCGGGGGGCACCACAGCCACGCGTAATCCAAGCAAGAAGGAGGTGAGAGCCATGCCGTGGGGAGACGGAACAGGACCGATGGGAAGGGGTCCGGGAACCGGTTGGGGACGCGGGTTCTGCCGTCGTGCGCCCCGGTCCGCGGCAGGCTGGGGCCGAGGGCCGGGGCCCGGGTGTGGGTGGTTCCGATGGGCGGATGCGGATGACGACCGCAGTTGGCTGGAAGCCCGGGCGGCCGCGCTACGGGCCCAGCTGAAAGCCGTGGAAGAGAGGCTGAGGGCCCGAGGCGAGGATCAGGCCTCCCCGTAGAGATGCGGAGGCCCCCGGTTTCCGGGAAGGTACGTTCCCGTTGTCGGTGATGCCGTGGCCGGGCCCCGCCCTCCGGGGGCCCGGGTCGCGGGACTGCCGAGGTTTCGGGTAGCCCGGCGCTACCTCGGTCGGGCTACCCATTTTTCTGCACCGTTTCCGGGCACAACAAAGATCATGGACCGTGTTGCCATGCCACGAAGTTGGGGGCCGGCTTCGGCCGGGCGCGAGTGCCGTACCCGTCCGCGGCTCCTCGGGGGCAAGAACGCCGCGTTCGGGAATGCCTTGGGTTGGGATTCGCGACCCCGCCTCGCCCCTGCTCGACACCCCCGTCCGCGGGCTCGGGTCAGCCCCGCAGGAGGTCGTCTCGCCGTGCAAATCGCCGTAGCAAGTGGAAAAGGGGGAACCGGAAAGACCACCGTGGCCACGCACCTGGCGTGGGCCGCATCGGGTGGCGCGGGGGCGGCGCTTCTCGATTGCGACGTGGAGCAACCGAACTGCCACCTTTTCGTTCGGCCCCGCATCTCCCGCGTCGAGCCGGTCACCGTGCCGGTTCCGCGGGTGGACGAGAGCCGGTGTTCGTCCTGCGGCACCTGCGCCCGGGTGTGCGAGTTCAACGCCATCGGATGCTTCGGCGGCACCGTGCTCGTGTTCGATCACATGTGCCACGGTTGCGGGGCCTGTGCCGCCCTGTGCCCGGAGCAGGCCATCCGCGAGGAACCCCGGCCGATCGGCACCGTGCAAGAGGGCACCGCCCTGGGGTGTGCGTTTCGGATGGGCACGCTGAACGTCGGAGAAGCCCTTGCCCCACCGGTGATTCATGCGGTGCGGAACGGAGCCGAGCGGGCGGATCTCGTGGTGATCGATGCCCCACCCGGCACCTCCTGTCCGGCGATGGAGGCCGTTCGGGGAGCCGATTTCGTGATCCTCGTCACCGAACCCACGCCGTTCGGGCTCAATGACTTGCACCTGGCTGTGGAGATGGTCCGGGCCCTCGGGCTCCCCTGCGGGGTCGTGCTGAACCGCGCCGACCGGGGGGCCCCGTCGGTACGGGACTATTGTCGCGCCCAGGGGCTGGCCCTGCTCATGGAGTTGCCGTTCGACCGGAGGGTCGCCGAGGCGTACTCCCGGGGACAACTGGCCGGTGAACAGATCCCGGAGTACGGGCAGCGGTTCCGGGACCTCCTCACCGCCATCGTGGAGGGGCTCCGATGAAGCGGCTGGTCGTCATCAGCGGAAAAGGCGGAACGGGGAAAACGAGCCTCGTGGGCGCGTTCGCCGCGCTGAGCGAGAACAAGATTCTGGTGGACTGCGACGTGGACGCCGCCGACCTGCACCTGATCCTCGGTCCGCGACAGGAGTCCCGCCACGAGTTCGTGGGGGGAAAAAAGGCGAGCATCCGTTCCGACGCGTGCACGGGATGCGGGCAGTGTCACGAGGCGTGCCGCTTCGACGCGATCCGGCCCGACGGAGACCGATACCGCGTGGACCCCTATGCCTGCGAGGGCTGCGGGCTGTGCTGGCGGCTCTGCCCTTCCGGTGCCGTGGCGTTCGAGCCCGCCGTAAGCGGGGAATGGTATGTGTCCGCGACCCGCCATGGGCCCTTGGTTCATGCTCGGTTGGGCATCGCCGAGGGAAACAGCGGGAAACTCGTCACCCAACTCCGGCAGGAGGCGGACCGGATCGCCGAGGCCCGGGGCCTGGAACTCGTCATCGTGGACGGGGCCCCGGGGGTGGGTTGCCCCGTTATCGCCTCGCTCTCCGGCGCCTCCCACGCCGTGATCGTCACGGAACCCACCGTGTCCGGGCTCCACGACCTCCGCCGGGTGGCCGCGCTGGCCGACCAGCTCGGGGTGCCGGCCACGGTGTGTGTGAACAAATGGGATCTCAACCCCGACCTCACCGAAGAGGCGGAGCGATGGGCGGGGGAGAACGGTCTCACCATCGGCGGCAGAATCCGGTACGACCCCGGGGTGATCGATGCCCAGGTGGCCCAAACCACGGTCCCGGAGCACGCGTCCGGCCCCCTGCGGGACGACTTTTGCGCCTGCTGGGAGGCCGTACGAGGGGTCCTGGGCATCGGATGAAATCCCCCCGACCGCCGAACCCGAGGGCACGGAAGGAACGGCAATTCACGCCCGGCCGGCGCCGGTCCCCCGCCCGCGTCCGGCGATACGTTTGAATGCACTCGTGAAACGTCGGTCGGCACCAATCCTCGAAGAAACGACAAGGAGGGAAACCGAATGAGCGAGGCCTGTTCATCCATGCAGCCCCTGCGGGACCCCGAGATGGCGGCGCAGGATCGTCGACTCGCAGAACGGTTAGAGGGCATTCGGCACAAAATCCTCGTCATGAGCGGCAAGGGCGGGGTCGGAAAATCCACGGTGGCCACCAACCTCGCGGCGGCCCTGGCGCGTACGGGGAACCGGGTCGGACTACTGGATGTGGATCTGCACGGCCCATCGGTGCCCGTTCTCCTCGGCGTGGTCGGCCGGGTCCCCAAGGTAACGGGCCAGGGGATTGAACCCATCGACTGCGGGCCCAACCTCAAGGTGGTTTCCATGGGAAACCTGTTGGATCGCCCCGACCGGGCCGTCATCTGGAGGGGCCCCCTGAAAATCGGTGCGATCCGCCAGTTCATCGGGGACGTGGAGTGGGGCGAGTTGGACTGCCTTGTCATCGACTGCCCCCCCGGGACGGGAGACGAACCCCTCACGGTCGCCCAGACCATCCCCGACGCCTGGGCTCTGGTCGTCACCACCCCGCAGGAGGTGAGCTTGGCCGATGTGCGAAAATCCATCCAGTTCTGCCGCCAGGTTCACCTGCCGATCCTCGGCATTCTGGAGAATATGGCCGGTTACGTGTGCCCCCACTGCGGCCGCGAGGAGGCCCTGTTCGGGCAAGGGGGAGGGGAGGCAACCGCCCGGCAGGCCGGCTTGCCGTTCCTGGGCCGCATCCCCGTTGACCCGCGCCTCGTGAGGGCCGGCGACCAAGGCCGCCCGTTCCTCGACGAGGCGCCGGAGTCCCCCGCCGCGCGGGCTTTTCTGAACGTGGTTGCGAATATCAGAAAGCGCCTGGAGAACGCCGCCGCGCCCTACGACCCGGAAGCGACCGACGGGTAATCCCTGCCCTCGTTCCCCGGCGTTTCGCCGCTTTCCCTTGACGAGGCGGACGGGGTCCCCGGACCCGCCCGAACCGAAGCGCGCCCCGGGGACCGGAGGCGATGGAGCGGCTCGAAGGCCGGGGATCCCACGTTCGCCCCTTTCGTGCCGGCGGTCATCGGTACTCCATCGGGCTCCGCGCACCGCCGCGCAAGAAGGCAGGGTTCGACGGGCCGGCGAAAACGCGGGAACCCCACGGGCGGCTGGGCCTTTCGAGCCCGCCCGCGCTCGCCCCGGCCGAGGGCGTCTGGAAACAGGAGAAGGCTCGGATGAGGCGGAAGGAAATCCCCTTGGAAGAGGCGGTTGGGTTGCCCCTCAGCCACGACCTCACCCAGATCGACGCGGCCGCCGGGTTCAAGGGACCCAGATTTCGGCGCGGCCACGTGGTCCGGCCGGAAGACCTGCCCGTATTGCGTGCCATGGGCCGGGCCCACCTGACCGTGCTGGAACTGGACCCCGAGGAGGTCCACGAGGACCGGGCCGCGCTACGAATGTCGGCCCGGTGCGCCGGAACGCACGTGACGGTCGAGGGCCCTGCGGAGGGCCGCTGCACGCTGGTGGCCGCCGCACGGGGCCTTGCCTCGTTCGACCCCGACTCCGTCCACCGCGTGAACGAGGATCCCGACTGGATCTTTGCCACGGTGAGCCCGAACGCGGTCGTGGACGTTGGGAACCCCGTGGCGGCCTTCCGCGTGGTGCCCCTGGCGATTCAGCGTTCCCAACTCGAGCGCGCCCTCTCGGTGGCCCCCGTCGTCAGCGTGCTTCCGTTTCGAAAACTCCGGGTCGCGTTGGTGGTGACCGGTCGCGAGTTGGCCGATGGACTGGTGCGAGACGCCTTTGCCCCCAAACTCCGGAAAAAACTCGCCCGCTACGGGGCCGACCTCACCGGCGGCACCGTCGTGTCCGACGATCCCCGACGGATCGCCGAAGCCGTTCGCCGATTCTGGGACGAAGGGGCCGAGGTCGTTCTGTGCACCGGCGGCATGAGCGTCGACGCGGACGATCGGACCCCTGCGGCCATCCGTTCGGTATGCTCCGAGGTGCGATTTCGGGGCGTGCCCGTGCTGCCGGGGTCTATGCTGATGCTCGGGACGCGGGGCCACCGGATCGCGGTCGGTGCCCCGGCCTGCGTGGTCCACGACGAGTGGACCAGCCTGGACCCCCTGCTCGGGCTCCTGTTCGCCGGGGTCATCCCCACCCCCCAACAGGTCCGCCGGTGGGGGGTCGGAGGACTCTGCCGACGGTGCCCCGTCTGCCACTTCCCCTATTGCGGGTTTGCCGAACGCCCCTGAGGGCAGCCCGCGTCCTTCCAAGTCACTTCCCGCTAGGACGCTGGGAGGCTGGGATGCTAGAACGCCAAAATCCTTTGTGATTCCAGCGTCAGCGGCTGTCCCAACCTGTGGGAGCGGCTGCCGTATCAGGGGCCAGAATTCAGAAGTCAGAGGTCAGAGAGCCCCCTGTCCTCTGTCGTCTGTCCACCGACTCCTGACAACACGGGCCCGTCGCACCCGGTTCGGGGGGACGGTGGTTTCGAGATCACGGCCTTGCCCATACTGCCGCAGTACGTCAAAATCCCGCTGGGATCGGCCCCACCGAGCGTTCTACCGTGAAACCGAGGAAACGCCATGCCCGTCAAGCTGGACGACCTGCACGAGGCCTACATTTTCGTGGAAAGCTCCGGATTTGTCGAACACCTCGCGTTCGTGCACCGGCCCACCGGCGCCATCTGGTTCTGGAGCGAGGATCTGGGCTGGCTTGACGAAGACGGCCCCGAGGGCATCGAGGACCCGGGTCGCTTGGGCGAAGACTACGTTCCCGTGCCCGGCCGCCACGAGCTCGCCCTGGGGAGCCGGGTGGTGAGCGAGTTCGTGGATCGCCGGATCCCCGAGGAGGCGGGTCGGGTCGCCGCGTTCTTCCGCCGCAAGGGGGCGTACCGTCGGTTCAAGGCGTTCTTGGAGGAGCGGGGGCTCCTTGACGACTGGCATCGGTTCGAGGAGGAGGCCCAAAAGGAGGCACTCCGGGCCTGGGCGGAACGCGAGGGGATCGAGCTCCTGGAGGAGTAACGAATTCCCGGATCGGCCCCGCGCTACAGGTCCACCCGCTCCCGCTCCACCAACCACCCCGCGATCTCCTCCCGGAGCGCCAGGGTGTCGGCCGGGTCGCGCCGCAACACGCCGGGGAGCCTCGCCAGGGCCTCCCGGTCGCCCAGGTGGACCAGGGTCTCCTCGGCCAGCGATGCGGCCCTGCGGACGGCCTGCTCCACCGTGAGGCGGGCCGCCGCCAGGGGGATCGCGGCCCGCGCCTCGCCGTTCGCCCGCACCGCCTTCTCGGCCCGCAGCACCGCCGATTCCGCCTGGAGCGCGAGAAGGGCGAGGTCGGCGATCCGCAGGTCCACGGCCTGGTCCCCGGCGTCCCAGCCCGCCCCGAGCACCAGGAGGGCGAGGGCCTTGAGCCCCTGCACGAGGCGCCGCCCCCCGACCAGGGGGCCCTCGGCCATGCCCGGGCCCGGCAACCCGCCCCGGCCGAGGGCGGCGCGCACCTCGGCGATCCGCCGCTCCAGGGGGAGCTCCCCGGCCCCGGCGCGCCGCTTGAGCAAGGTCGGCGCCAGGATCCGGTTGATCTCGTTCGTGCCCTCGTAGATCCGGTTGATCCGGCTGTCCCGGTAGTAGGCCTCCACCGGGTACTCGGCGCAGTACCCGTACCCCCCCAGGCACTGCACGGTCTCGTCGGCCACGAAATCGAGCGTCTCGGTCCCCAGCACCTTCACCAGGGCGCACTCGATCGCGTACTCCTCGATCGACCGGAGCCCGCCCTCGCCGCGGCCGTGGCCAGCCCGGGCCACCAGGGCGTCAATGAGGCCCACGGTGCGGTACACGGCCGCCTCGGCCGCCCAGATGCGGGCGTACATCTCGCCGAGCTTCTCCCGAATGGCCCCGAACGCGGCGATCCGGCGGCCGAACTGCCTGCGCTCCAGCGCGTAGGCCAGGGCCTGCTCCAGCGCCCGCTTGGCCGCCCCCACGGCCACGGCCCCCAGCTTGAACCGGCCGATGTTCAAGATGTTGAAGGCGATCTTGTGGCCCCGGCCCACCTCGCCGAGCACGTTCTCGGCCGGTACCACCACCTCATCCAGGTGCACGCCGCAGGTCGTGGCGCCGTGGAGCCCCATCTTTCGCTCGTCGGGGCCGAACGTGAGCCCCGGGGCGTCCCGGTCCACCAGGAACGCCGTGAAATGCCGGCCGTCCACCTTGGCGAACACGGTCAGGACGTCGGCGATCCGGGCGTTGGTGACGAACTGTTTCGTGCCCGTGAGCCGGTAGGACCGCCCGTCGGGCGAGGGCACGGCCCGGGTCCGGATGGCCAGGGCGTCGGACCCGGCCGTGGGCTCGGTAAGCGCGTAGCAGCCCAGGAGGCTCCCGTCGGCAAGGCCGGGGAGGTACCGGCGCTTTTGGGCCTCGGTGCCGTAGTACACCAGGGGGAGGCTCCCGATCCCGGTCTGCACCAGGGCCGTGATCTGGAACGAGGCCTGCCCCGAGAGGTTCTCGGCGATCAGGGCCGAGGTGGCCTTGTCGAGCCCGAGCCCGCCGTAGTCCTCCGGCACGTCGGCCATGAGAAGCCCCAGCTCGCCGGCCTTTCGCAGCAGCCGGCGCAGGAGGTCGAGGTCCTTTCCCTCGAGTTGGTCCGAAACGGGGAGGACCTCGTTCTCCATGAAGGTCCGGGCCGTGCGGGCCATCATGCGCTGCTCGGCCGTGAAGTCCTCCGGCGTGAAGGTCTCGGCCGCGTCCCGGTGTTCCAGGAGGAACGCGCCCCCGGCCAGGAGGGGCGCGTCGTGATCGTTCGGCTGCATCGGTCCGTCTCCTCATCCCGCGGGGGCCCGGCCGGCCTCCCGCTCCCGATTGAGCACCGCCACCGCCGCCAGCACGAGCGCCCCGCCGGCGATTTGGCCGGTGCCCAGGGCCTCGCCCAGCACGGCAAAGGCGATCGCCGCCGCCGCCACCGGCTCCAGGAGCGCCACGATGCTCGCCCGGGTGGCGCGGATCCGCTCGATCCCCACGAAGTAGAGCCCGAAGGGAACCAGCGTTCCCATCAGGGCCACGTAGGCGATGAGCCCCCACTGCCCGGGGGAGTACCCGGCCCGGAGGTAGTGGAACGGCGGGTACAGAAGGTGCAGCGTCACGGCGGCGAACGCCAGGGCGTAAACGAGGGCGGTCCAAGGGGGCACCCGGGCCATGACCCGCTGCCCCAGGAGGCTATAGGCCGCGAAACACACGGCCGAGGCGAGCCCGGCGGAAACCCCGAGCCCGTCCATGCGGGAGAGACGGAGTCCCCCGCCCCCCACCACGAGGTAGGCCCCCCCGAGCGCGAGGACGAGGGCGATGAGCTTCGCCCGGGTGGCCCGCTCGGCTCCGGTCCCGACGGCCACGGCGGCGATCAGTGCCGGCGCCAGGTACTGGAGCAGGATCGCGGCGGCCACCTCGATCCGGCTGATGGCGTAGAAATAGGTCACCTGCACGAAGGCCAGGGCCCCGCCCCCGAGCAGGGCGACCCAAGGCCACTCGGCCCGCGGGAGCCGCAGGGGCGCGCCCCGGAGGCCCAGGACCAGGAATCCCGCAACGGCCCCCAGGGTGGCCCGCATCTGCACCAGGGCCAGGGGCTCCACCCCGCCCCGGAACAGGGCCTTCCCCGCCACCCCCGACGAAGCCCACAGCACGGCGGCGGCCGCCACGGCGGCGTACCCCCATTCCTCCCGCTTCGTTTCCAGCATGGCTATACCGGTCCCCCCGAAAGAAACGCCCCGGGCCGTGGGGCCCGGGGCGCGAGGTTCCGAGCGGTCGGAACGGATCCGTTAGTCCTCGAGCCAGCTGTGGGAGTAGAGCACGTCGCCGTTCAGCACCTTGAAGGTCTTGTAGAGCACCTTCTCGGTGTCGTTCGTGGGCTGGACGTCCTCGCCCTTCATGAGCTTGCCGATGTACTCCACCTGGTCCATCCGCTCGCCGCGGCAGATCGCCATCATCTCGGAGTCGTAGGAGTCCACGATCGCCGACTCCTGGCCCAGGTGGTAGAGCATCATCAGGTACACCCGGTTCAGGATGGGCCGGAGCTCGTTGGGCGCGCCGTTCGAGACGTTGGAAAGCCCGCAGGTGTTCGTGGCCCCGGGGATGATGTCCTTCACCATGGGCAGGAACTCCATGTAGGCCTTCACCTGGTTGATGTCCACCGACACCGGGAGGACGATCGGGTCCACCCAGTACCGGGCGTGGTCGATCCCAAGCTCATCGCCCATGGCCATGATGGTGGTGAGGGCCACGGCCCGCTCGCTGGCGTCCCGCGGAATCCCCTCCTCGCTCATGGTCAGGGCCACGAAGTCCGCATCGTACTTCTTCACCAGCGGCAGCCGCTCCTGCATGCTCTGGGGCTGGGCCGAGATGGAGTTGATGAGCGCCCGCTCGTTGCACACCTGCAGGCCCGCCTCCACGGCGGCGGTGTTCGTGGTGTCCAGCGCGAGCCGGACGTCCTTTTTGACCTCCTGCACGGTCTCGACGAGCCAGCGCATCATCTCGTCGCCGGCCTTCCGGGCCGGGCCCAGGTTCAGGTCCAGCATGTCGGCGCCGGCCGCCAGCTCCTCCTCGGCCATCTTCTGGATCGGGCCCTTGTTCTTCTCGCGGATCGCGGGCCCGATCGTCTTGCTCATGATGTTGATGCTCTCGGCAATCGTGAAGATTTTCATCTTATCCCTCCAAAGGCGAAAACCGGGGGGCGCCGGCGGCGCCCCCGGCCGGGCTTACTTGTTTTGGGCCACGTAGTCCTTGAGGAACTTCGGAATGTCGGCTGCCTCGCGGGTGCCGATCACCACCTCCCAGCCCTCTCCCAGCTCCTCCTGGAGCTCGCCGGAGATCTGGGCCACATAGCCCGGGATGATGATCTTGCGGTGGTTCACCTTCTCGGTGATCCCGCTCTTCTTCACGAACGGGGCGATGGCGTCGGCCACGAACTTCCCGGCCGACCAGGCGGTGAGCACGCTCATGCCCTCGGTGTCCATGATCAGGAGCCAGGTGGGCACCCGGCTCGCCTCGACCTCGGCGCTCACCACGAAGTAGGTCAGGGCGAAGTTCGTGGTGATGATGACCGGGCTGTCCGGGCCGGGGTTGTTGATCTCGTAAATGCCCTGGTCCATGGTCATGGGCCGCTGGGGGTCGGTGTAGATGTTGAGCCGGTTCACCAGCAGCGGGTAGGTCACGGCCGGGTCCAGGGTGCTCAGCACCACGGCGCCGGCGTACTTGTCGATAAGGAGCGCGGCGTAGGTGGCCTGGAGCTCCACGTGGTCGGTCATGGCGCAGGGGAACGCGATCGTGGGGAACCCGAAGGGCCGGAACTTCTTGTCCAGCGCGGCCCGCCGGATTCCGATGTTCGCAGTCACGGTCTCCCGGATGCCCTTCCAGCCGGTGTCGAGGAGGGCCTCCTTCAGGCCCGCGGCCACGATCTTCTCGCCCACCGCCGCGAGGTCGTCGAGGGTGTCTCCCTTGGCCACCGGCACGGCCCCCACCTCCTTGGCGAAGGCGATGAGCTCGTCGGCGTTGTCCTTGGTGACCGGGTGGATCGCGAACTTCTTGCCCTTCAGGGCCTCGGCCGCGGCCTTCAGGGTGGCCACGTCCTCGGAGGACACGATGATCCCCTTCTCCGTGGCGCCGCCGACCTTGTTCACGAGCTCCAGGAACGAGCCCTGGTCCTTCTTCTGGTCCCAGAGGAAGGCCCAGTTGGGGGCCAGGGTCTTGCCCACCCGCTCGAAGCTCTGCTCGTTCAGGAGCTTGAGCTGGGCGTCCACGTGGTCGGCCGGCTGGTCGTTGGAGAGGGCCACCACGATGGCCGTGGGGTTCACGAAGGTCTTCTCGTGGCGGTACTTCACGGTCTCTCCGCCCACCTTCCAGGCCGCGTCGCCCTGGCCCAGGGTGACCTCCCGGATCGGCGGGGCGCTCGCCTCGGAGAGCTGGGCCTTCGACTCCTCGCTCACGTAGGGGCACTTCTCGAGCTCGGCCTTCCCGGCCGCCAGCTTCATGGCGAAGGCGAGACAGGTGGGCTCCCCGCACTCCTTGCAGTTGGTCTGGGGGAGCAGTTTATAGATCTGAATTCCCGTGAGTCCCATGATCCCTAACTCCTTTCGTCAATGCGCAGTCCGCGCAAACCGTTGAACCACGAACCGGCCGGGGGAGGGCGGCGGCCCTCCCCCGGCCGACGCCTTACATCATGGGCTCCATCTCGAGGGCGGGATGGCCCACCTTCTGCATGAACTCCATCACCTCTTCCTCGGTGGTGGCGTCCTCCTCGGTGGCGATCTTGTCGTAGAGGTCGGGCACGCCCTCCTCCTCGCCCCGCTTCTGGATCACCTCTTTGAGGGCCTCCTTGAGGTGCTTGGGCATCCAGGCGAGCCGCTTGATGCCGCCCTCGGCCGAGATGAACTTCTTCGAGCCGATGTAGAACTTCGAGATGCCCACGAAGCCCGGGGTCTGGGCCCCGCCGCCCACCGACCCGGCCAGGGTCGAGAACGGCATGCCGCAGGGGGTCATGCCCGGGTAGTCCCGGTCCACCACCATGACCGCGTTGGCCATGGGCAGGAGCACCACGATGGCCTCGAAGCACCCGCAGGAAGTCATGGGATCGACCATCAAGGAGTAGGCGCTGAACGCGGTTACGGACTCGTGGGAGTTCTGGTACACGTACTCGTTCACGCCGCTCCACTGGCCGAGGCGCTCGTCGATCACCTCGCCCTTCTTCACGGGCTGGTTCGGGCCGGTGGGGTTGATCTCGTAGGCGGCCTTGCCGTCGAGCCAGTTGTAGGCGCCGCAGAGCCCAGGCCGCTCGGGGCTGATCACGCACACGTGGTCCGGGGCGAACGACTGGCACAGGAGGCAGGAGTAGAACGTGTCCACGCTCTCGTCGGTCATGGCACCGAGACGCGACTCCCGCTCGCGGTACGTCTTGCGGGCCTCCTCGATGAGCTCTTTGACCTTCTCGGGCTCGGTGTAGATCTTGACCTGCACCTTATCGAGGATCTTCCCGAACTCGTTGTGGAACTTGGCGTGGAGGATCGTGCCGAAGTGCTTCAGGCGGAAGCCCGCCTCGTAAGCCTTCTTGGAGATCCGCATCCACAGGATGTCGCGCTGCCCGATATGAAGCACGCCCTCGGCGCCGTTCAGGAGGTGGTGGATCTGGCGCTCCAGGATCGGCTCGAAGTCGGGCTGCATGTTCCGGCCGGCCACCTCGACCCAGATGCCGATCGGGTAGGTCTTGCCCACCTCCATCTCGTCCAGATCGGGCCCGATGACCTCGAACTTGCCGTCCTCCACCTGGTCGAGGTCGAGCATCCGGCAGAACTCGAACCCGTCGGCCTTGGGACCTCCGAGCTCCACGTGCATGGCGTCGCGGCCGATCCGCTCGCCCTCGAAGGCCGGGGAGTAGGAGACCGGGATGTCGATCTTGGAGATCTGGATCTTGAGGCCCCGGACCTCGATGGCCTTCGACACGATCTGGTCGTGGGGCACGTTGGAGACCACGTGCTCGTAGGTGCAGATCCCGGTGACCAGGATCTCGGGGATGTCGGAGTCCGCGATGGTCGGGAACCCGTAGTTAATGGCCCCGGCCGCGGCCGCGTACCACTCGTCGGTCACGGTGCCCAGCGCCAGCACGAACGCGAAGATCCGGTTCTTGTTGTACCGGAGGATGCCCCGATAGTCGCCCGGCTTCACGCCGCCGAAGGCCATGGCGGCCCGGGTGGCGAACCCGACGGCGTGGATGGCGGCCGAGGTGTCGCGGCCGAAGGGCACGAGCCGGGTGGGCCAGCCCACCTGGACCCCGGCCTCCACGAGCTGCTCGGCAAAGGTCTTGCCGTTGTGCTCCGAGGCCATGAACACGTAGATGCCCTTCTCCTGGAGTTCCTTGGCGATCTTGACCGCGGTCTCGTTGTCGGGGGCCGCGCCCACGACGGCCGCGAACCCGGGGGCCGAGCCGTCCACGAACTCGACGCCGCGTTTGCGCATGATCACGTCGTCGGCAGCGCCGAGCCAGATGTTGTCCTCGGTGGGCTCCTCACCCGTGACGTAGGGGATCGGATCCTCGAGGTATTTCAGCGCCTCCTCCATGTCGTAGGCGAACAGGGTGGCCATGCCGGCGTCGAGGGCGTGGCCCAGGTAGGGCACCCACAGCTTCTCCTCCACCTGGGGCGGCAGGAGCTCCCGGCACTTGGCCAGAACCGGCTTCATGTCGGCGAGCTTCTCCACCTTGTGGCCCAGGATGCCGTAGATCACGGGCAGGTAGTACCCGGTGTTGGGGAGCTTGACCTCTTTGTCCTCGCCGAACTTGGCGATGGCGTCGTTGACCTTCTTCTCCACGCGGTCCACGATGGCGTGGGCCCCGCGGATCGCGGCAGCACAAATAATCCTCGACATCTCGTTGACCTCCCTCGGTTAGACTTCGAGCTGGCGGCGGGCTTCCATGTCGAAGAGCACCCGCTCCTTCTTCTTGTGGATCCCCAG